>NZ_LIPU01000003.1:166524-215922 GCF_001418245.1 Tepidiphilus thermophilus | reverse complement strand
GGCAGGAAAAAACCGGGGCACGAGGCCGCAACGAGCGGCCAAAACGGGGGGAAATCGAGTGGAATTCAGTGCCGAGTGTCATGAAGAGTCTGTTTTACCCCAAATTCCCCGGAAAACGGGGGTTGATCGAGGTTCCCAAAAGTGGGGCCACCACCCATGGCGATGGCCTCTTCCCCACATGAACCCGGCGATCAGTCCGCCATGCTGCGGGCTTCCACCTGGGCGATTTCCAGCAGGTCGTCACCTTCGGCGCCATCCCGCAGGTCGGCGGTGAAGCGGTAGAACAGGAAGCCGATGGCGAACAGGGCGACGAACAGGCCGAACATCATCAGGTTGTAATAGATCATGGCCGCCAGGGCGATCAGCGCGGTGACCAGCGCGATGGCTGGGAACACCGGGAAGAACGGCGCCTTGTAGGGGCGATCCAGCGCCGGCTCGCTCTGGCGCAGGCGGAACAGGCTGGCCATGCTTATGATATACATGACGATGGCGCCGAACACCGACATGGTGACGATGTTGGCGGTCAGCGGCAGGCCACCGATCGAAATCAGCTCATCCGAGAAGATGGCGGCGATGCCGACCACGCCGCCGGCGATGATCGCCCAATGCGGGGTCTTGCGCTTTTCGTGCACCTTGGCGAACACCGGCGGCAGGAAGCCGGCGCGAGACAGGGCAAAGATCTGGCGGGAATAGCCCATGATGATGCCGTGGAACGAGGCGATCAGCCCGAACAGACCGATCCACACCAGCATGTGCAGCCAGCCGCTGCTTTCGCCGACCACCGCCTTCATGGCCTGGGGCAGCGGATCGTTGATGTTGGACAGCGCGCTCCAGTCGCCCACGGCACCGGCGAAGATCATGGTCCCGAAGGCCAGGACCACCAGGGTCAGGATGGCGGCGATGTAGGCGCGCGGAATGGTGCGCTTGGGATCCTTGGCTTCCTCGGCGGCCATGGCCGCGCCCTCGATCGCCAGGAAGAACCAGATGGCGAAGGGGATCGCGGCGAAGATGCCGCCGATGGAGGTAGAGGTGAACACCTCTTCTCCGGCCCACCCCTTGGCGACGAAATTTGCCCAGTCGAAGCCGGGCGACACCACGCCCATGAACACCAGCAGCTCGATGATGGCGAGAACGGTGACGAACAACTCGAAGCTGGCGGCGATGGTTACCCCGGCGATGTTGAGCGCCATGAACACCACATAGGCGCCCACCGCCGCCAGCTTCGGGTCGAGCGCCGGGAACTGGACGTTGAGGTAGGCGCCAATGGCCAGCGCGATGGCCGGCGGCGCGAACACGAACTCGATCAGGGTGGCGAAGCCGGCGACGAAGCCGCCCAGCGGCCCAAAGGCACGGTAGGCATAGGCGAACGGCCCACCGGCATGGGGGATGGCGGTGGTCAGCTCGGTGAAGCTGAAGATGAAGGTGGTGTACATGACGGCGATCAGGATCGTCGTCACCAGGAAGCCCAGCGTGCCTGCCTGGGCCCAGCCATAACTCCAGCCGAAATACTCGCCCGAGATGACCAGGCCAACGGCGATGCCCCACAGATGAAGGCCACTCAGGCTCTTTTTCAGAGCCGGTTTCGAAGTGTCGGACATGCTCTAAGACCCCTTTCCCCGTTGTTGATGCACGAGGGCGTTTCCTTGCCCATGCGGTGCGTCCAGGCGCACTGCGTCCTCTTTCAAATTGATCCCGGTCAGTTTCAGCCGGCGCGCCTCGGCCATCAGTCCGGCCAGCCGGTCGGCGGCCGCCTCGACGGTCAGGCCGTCGGCGTGGATGTTGGAAATGCAGTTGCGCTCGGAATCCTTGCGCCCCACCCGGGGCGCCCAGGTGAGGTAAGCGCCCAGGCTGTTGGCCACCGACAGGCCGGGCCGCTCGCCGATCAGCACCGCCACCATGGCGGCGCCCATGGCCTCGCCCACCTCGTCGCCCAGGGCGACGCGGCCCTGGCGAGCCAGCACTACCGGGGCGATCCGCCAGCCCGGCAGCCGGTCGATGACCGCCCGCACCATGGCCGCCGCGTGGTCGGTGACCGCCGCCGCCGACAGCCCGTCGGCGATCACAAACACCGCGTCCCAGTCGCCTTTCGCCAAGGCGGCGCGGCTTGCGCCGTCGAGGCGGCGGCCGAGGTCGGGGCGGCGCAGATAGGTGGCGCGGTCGGGAGCGGCACTGTGGGCATGCACCACGGCGCGCCCCAGCGATGCGGCCAAGGCATCGAAATCCACCGCGCCGTGCACGGCGTCACGGGCGCGGGCATGGGCCAGTTGGAAATCCAGCAGCGCCCGGGTGGGCAGGCCGTCGCCGACGCGGCCCAGGCCGATGCGGGCGCGGGTGGCGGCGCGGAAGCGCGCCCAGGGATCGCGGGTGACGCCGGTGCTCATCACGACGCCCCCAAGAGACGGGTCATGGGGCGGCTGTGATCGTCCAACGGCGGCACCCGCCCCTGGTCGTCCAGCATGCCCATGCGCTCCAGCCACGCTTCGAATTCCGGCGCCGGCTTCAGCTTCAGCAGATGCCGCAGCCCCAGGATGTCATGGTAGGACAGGCTCTGGTAATTGAGCATGATGTCATCAGCGCCGGGCACGCCGATGAGGAAGTTCACCCCGGCATTGCCCAACAGGATCATCAGCACGTCCATGTCGTCCTGGTCGGCCTCGGCGTGGTTGGTGTAACAGACGTCCACGCCCATGGGCAGACCCAGCAGCTTGCCGCAGAAATTGTCTTCCAGCCCGGCGCGGATGATCTGCTTGGAATCGCACAGGTATTCCGGCCCGATGAAACCCACCACCGTATTGACCAGCAAGGGCTTGAAAGCGCGGGCGACGGCATAGGCGCGAACCTCGACGGTCTGCTGGTCGACGCCGTGATGGGCGCCGGCCGACAGCGCGCTGCCCTGACCGGTCTCGAAATACATAACGTTGTCGCCCACCGTGCCGCGCTTAAGCGCCAGCGCCGCCTCGCGCGCCTCCTTCAGCACCGCCAGAGTGACGCCGAATCCGGCATTGGCGGCCTCGGTCCCGGCGATGGACTGGAACACCAGATCCACCGGCGCGCCGCGCTCGATGGCCTGGATGGTGTTGGTGACATGGGTGAGCACGCAGGACTGGGTGGGAATGTCGAATTTGCGACGCACCGAATCCAGCAGTTCCAGCAGGGTAATACAGGCCGAGACGCTGTCGGTGGCGGGGTTTATGCCGATCACCGCGTCGCCCATGCCGAACAGCAGGCCGTCCAGGGTCGAGGCGGCGATGCCGGTGGGATCGTCGGTGGGGTGATTGGGTTGCAAGCGGCTGGATAGCCGCCCCTTAAGCCCTACAGTGCTGCGAAAGGCCGTGACCACCTGGGTCTTGGCCGCCACCGTCACCAGATCCTGGTTGCGCATCAGCTTGCTGACGGCGGCCACCATCTCCGGGGTCAAGCCGGGGGCAAGGCGGGAAAGCGCCTCGGTGTCGGCATCGTAGGACAGCAGCCAGTCGCGGAACCCGCCCACCGTCATGAAAGCGACGGGCGCGAAGGCGGCGGCATCGTGGCTGTCCAAGATCAGCCGCGTGACCTCGTCGGTTTCATAGGGGATCAGTGGCTCGGCCAGGAACACGGACAGGGGAAGATCGGCCAGCACCATGCGGGCCGCCATGCGCTGCTCGGCGCTTTCCGCCGCCAATCCCGCCAGTTCGTCGCCCGAACGCCGCGGCGAGGCGCAGGCCATGACGGCGCGCAGATCGTCGAAACGGTAACGGTGATGCCCCAGGGTGATGGCATAGGCGGACATGGGCATGATCCTCGCGGTTGTCGATTACAGGGAAGAACGACTCGAAACTGCGAGCCGGTAGAAGAAAAGCAATGTTCGTGCCATCTTCGCCGCAGCGAGCCGGGATGCACTTCATCGAGCGGCGTGGATCCGCGCCCGACACCGGGGAAACAGCGCAGAAGAGAAGCGCTTACGCCGCTCTCGCAGCCGATCATTCCCCTGAAGGGAGCGGTTTCGAGCCGGAGTGGGTCTTCGGTGAAACGAGGAAATTCCTGGCGGACATAGGCGGGGCCGAACTTGGTTTGCCCTACAGGAAGATCTCCCCCGGGCTACGGTCACAGCGACGCACCATCAGGGTTCATCATGCCCCGTAGCCTGCACCAGCTTGATGCGGGATCATATGGGGCACCTCGAAAAACCCCTCCACCCCCGGCCTCTGATAAAATTCCTCTGTCCTGAGTCGAGAGGAGCCCGAACCATGACGCGCCGCACTGCGATCCAGCCCGACCTCTTTGCCGCAGAAGAACATCGCGCCAAGCTCGATCGCTTGGGCGATCCCCTGCAGGAGATGGACTCGGTGATCGACTTTGCGGCGCTGGCGGCGGAAGTGGAGAAGATTTTTCCCTCGAAGGATCAGTCCAAAGGCGGACGGCCGCCCTATCCGATCGAGACGATGGTGCGCATCGTGGTACTGAAGCGCCTCTACGGGCTCTCGGACGAGCAGATGGAGTTCCAGCTCCTCGATCGGATGAGCTTCAAGCGCTTCTGTGGGCTGGAGCACTCGCGCACGGTTCCGGATCGCACCACGATCTGGTTGTTCGAAAACCGCATCGGACCGGCAGGGGCGCAAGCCCTGTTCGCAGATCCAGCGCAAGGCCAAGCCCCACCGGCCACTGCCCAAGCGGCAGAAAGCGCGCAATACGCGCATTGCCCGCGTGCGCGCGCGGGTCGAGCACGTGTTCGCTGCCATCGAAGCCATGGGCGGCAAGATGATCCGCACCATCGGACAGGCCAGAGCCGGCTTTGCCCTCACCCTGATGGCTGCCTGCGACAACATCCGGCGAACGGTGTGGCTCGTGAAGTCCAATGCCATCGCCTGGTGAGGACTGCCCACGGCGGCAGTGCGCCCAAAGCGGCCGTGGGCAGGAAAAAACCGGGGCACGAGGCCGCAACGAGCGGCCAAAACGGGGGGAAATCGAGTGGAATTCAGTGCCGAGTGTCATGAAGAGTCTGTTTCACCGCGAGTTTCCCGGAAAATAGGGGTTGATCGAGGTTCCCCAGTGTCTTGATTTCGGTGGCCACTATACATCGTGACGCAGAAATCTCCGGGCGAGATCCTCATCGACATCCGCCCCCCCGAACTCGCCGACGAAGCGCCGCTGCCCGAAGCCGACCTGGCGATTCCCTTCTTCGCCCTGCGCGAAGCGAAGCTACCCGAGGCGCGGCGCTATCTGCTCTACTGCGACCGCGGCCTGCTGAGCCAGTGGCACGGCCGGGCGCTCGCCGCGCGCGGGCTGGAAGTGGCGGTGTATCAGCCAGCGCGTTCGGCCTGAGCCGATTCACCGGCCACGAGCCGGGAACGGGGCACGAAGGCGAAAGCGAGCACGAAGAGCATCGCCCCCCAGAAGGCGACCAGGCCGGCGAAGGGCCAGGGCATGTCGCGCGCCAGCATGCCGAGCACCACCCCGGTGAGAAAGGCGATCGACATCATCACGAACCCGCTCAGGGCGGAGGCCACGCCCGCCGCCCGCGGAAACGCGCCGACCGCCCCACTCTGGCCGCACGGCTGATGGATGCCATGCGCGATCATGAAGCCGCAGAACGGCAGGAGCAATCCCATCGGCCCGCCTCGCCCGATCAGCAGCAGGATCACCATCACCACTCCCGCCGCGCAGGAGAGCATACCGCCCGCTTGCACCGTGCGCCTCAGCCCGAAGCGCCCGAGCAGGCGGCGGCACAGCACCGTTCCGCAGAGATAGGAGGTGGCGCTGGCGAGCATCACCAGGCTGTATTCGGTGGGTGAAAACCGGTAGAAATTGATGAAGATGAAGGAAGAACTGGCGAGAAAGGTGAAGAGCCCACCGTAGGAAGATGAGGCGAGCAAGGTAAAGATCCAGAAATCCCGGTGCCCCAGCACCTCGCGCCAGGCCTGCAGCAGCGCCGCCGGGCGCAGGGCGTGTGGGTTGCGCCGCGCCAGCGTCTCGCGAAAGATGCGCCAAGTGAGCGCCAGTGTGATCGCCCCCGCCACGGCCAGCACGAAGAAGGTCGCCCGCCAGCCCAGGACGCGCACCGTCGCCCCGCCGACCAGGGGGCTGAGGCAGGCGAGGAGCCCGAGGCCGGAGAAGGCGCGACTCAAGAGCTTCGCCCCGGCCAGGGGATCGTGCAGGTCGCGCACGATCGCCCGCCCCGCCATCACCGACGCCCCCAGCGCCACCCCTTGTACCACGCGCCAGCCGAGCAGCTGCGCCATGGAGGTAGCGAAAGTGCAGCCCAGTGCCGCCGCCACGTAGAGGCTCAGCCCCGCGAGCAGGATGGGCTTGCGCCCGAAGCGATCCGACAAGGGTCCCCAGAAGAGCTGCGCCACGCCGAAAGCAAAGAGCATCGCCGCCAGCGTCTGCTGCGCCTGCGCCACGCTCGCCCCCAGACTGGCGGTGATCCCCGGCAGGGCCGGTAGATAGAGGTCGGTGGTAATCGGCTGCAGCCCCAGCAGGAGGGAGAGCAGGACGACGGTTTGCAGTTCGGTCATCGGCGTTCCGTTTCGTTTGCGGGAAGATCTTGCTGTCCAGACAAGATTATCCCGCCACGAACAAGGATATCGCCCTCTCGCCCCTTCCTTCACAAATCCGTCCTGGCGTTTTCGATGAGCGCGGCCACCTGCTGCGCATCATCCAGCGCATGGGCGGCGAGCAGGGCGAATTTGGCGAGGAAGAGGCGGACCTTGTCTTCGGGGACGGCGTCGATCGCCTCGGCCAGGAGGTCGTAGATTCGTTCCAGATCGGCGATGTTCATGCGGACTCTCCCAAGCGGTTGACGAGCCGTTCCAGGACGGGGGCGATGCGATGAACGGCGCAGTTGCCCCAGCGGGCGGCGACGTGCTGGTCGGGACGCACGAGGTAGGTCGCGCCGTCGACACTTGCGCCGTATTTGCGCCAGCAGCGGCCCTCGGGATCGGGCAGCGTCAGGTCGGCGCCCTCGACGTGGTCCCGGCCGAGGCTGATGGCGAGCAGCCGCAGCGGCACGCCCCGCGCCCGCAGGCGCTGCAGCAGCGCCGTGACGTCGGCTGGCAGCGCTTCACGTTCGGTGAAGACGAGCAGGTGGATCGATTCGTCCCAGTGATCGAGCAGGAAATCATCGAGCCCGAGCTTGACGTTGGGGATCGGCGCGCCGTCGACTGGCCCTTCGAGGAAAAGCGCCTGATCGTCGTCGCGCGCGTTGAGGCGCGAGTGCGCATAGACGTGCGGGCGCGACGTGCGCCAGTGAAAGAGCGGCCCGACGAAACCGTTCTCGATCGACAGCGACAGCACGGCGTCGCGCATCGTGCGATGGCCCGTGGTGGGCGGCGTCATGAAGCGCGTGCTGCGCCCGGCCTCTTCGATGATCTCTTTGGCGGCACCGACGCGTTCCTCGGAATAGGAGGCGAGCAGGGAGCGGTCGGACCAGCCATATAGCGTGAAGGCGAGTTTCCAGGCGAGGTCGAACGCGTCCTGGAAGCCGGTGTTCGCGCCGCGCACGCCGAAGATGGGCAGCACGTGCGCCGCGTCGCCCACGAAGACGACGTTGCCATGGACGTAGTCCTCAAGGGTGAGGGCACGGGCGGAATAGACCGAGCACCAGTCGAGTTCCCAGGATTTGCCTTCGTAGCCGATCATCCGGAGATGGGCGTCGATGCGCGCCGCGAGCACCTCGAAGCGCAGCGCTTCCTCCGGCTCTTCGCCCTCCGGCAGGCGGAAGTCGATCCGCCAAATGCCGAAGGGTTGGCGGTGCATCAGCACGGTGTTGCCGGGATTCCATTCGGGATCAAAGAAGGCGAGCCGCTCGGTGGGCAGATCGAGGTCGATCTTGATGTCGGCGATCACGAAGCGCCCGGTGTAGGAATCCCCGACCAGCGACAGCCCCAGGAGGCTGCGCACGCTCGAGCGGGCACCGTCGGCGGCGACGAGCCAGTCGGTCGAGAGGGTATATTCCCCCAGCTGCGTGTCGATGCGCGCCTCCACCCCGTCGTCGCACTGGCTCAGACCGATGAGCCTGTTGCCCCAGCGCACTTCGACGAGGCCGCTGCGACACACCTCCTCGAGAAGAAACTCTTCGAGGTATTGCTGCTGCAGGTTGATCATGGGGTAGAAACGGCTGTCTTCGTCGTGCGGCGCCTCCATGCGGAATACCCGCTGCCCGCGATAGTAGGAGTTGCCGAAGCGCCACGGCAGCCCGATTTCGGCGATGCGGCGCGCCACGCCCGCCTGCTGCAGGATCTCCATCGAGCGGCGCGTATAGACGATGGCGCGGCTGCCCTCGCTCACCTGCACTTCCGAGTCGAGGATGACGCTGGGGACGCGGTAGCGGGCGAGCAGCAGCGCCAGCGTCATTCCCACGGGCCCAGCGCCAACGATGACCACTTTCTGGCGGGCTTCGGTTTCGCGGGGCAGATAAGGCGGGAAGACCTGGTAGCGATAATAGACGGACTTGCGCGGTTCATCGTTCGGCTGATGCATCTCCCCCTCCCCGGTGCGGCCGAAAAAGGAACTCCGGGAGCGCACGACCGGGCGCTCCGCAGACGGGCGGTCTGCGCCGCCCTGATTGGGATGACAGCGCTGCCCTGAGGCAGGCTGCGGTGCATCCGGCTGACGGGCCGGAGCTGCTTCCTGGAACGCCGGCAATGCTTCGCAGGCTTCGACGACGGCGCGGATGCGTGGGAACGCTTCCAGCGAACACTCGTAGCGTCGGGCGTTGAAGACCTGTGGCACGAGGCAGCAGTCGGCCAGCGTGGGCGTGTCGCCGTGGCAGAAACGGCCGGTGCGGGGATCGTCGAGCAAGCGCTCGAACGTGCCAAGCCCCCGCTCGATCCAGTGCCGGATCCAGTCGAGTTTCTGCTCCTCGCTCGCGCCGAGCCGCTCGGTGAGGTAGCGCAGCACGCCGAGGTTGTTGAGCGGATGCGTATCGCAGGCAATCGTCAGCGCCAGACCGCGCACTCGCGCCCGCCCCAGCGGGTCGGGCGGCAGCAGGGGCGGCTCGGGATGGGTTTCTTCGAGGTATTCGATGATGGCCAGCGATTGCACCAGCACTTCGCCCCCGTCGGTCTGCAGCGCCGGCACCAATCCCCCGGGATGGATCGCCCGGTATTCCGGCCGGTGTTGCTCGCCACCGTCGCGCAGCAGATGCACCGGCACCGCCTCATAGTCCAGCCCCTTGAGCGCCAGCGCGATGCGCACGCGATAGGCAGCGGAACTCCGGAAGTAGGTGTAGAGTTTCATAGCTTTCCCGGCAGGAAGATTACAGATCGAGTACCAGACGCTCGGTTTTGGCACGCGAGCAGCAGCACATCATGCGCCGGTTCTCGCGCCGTTCGGCGCGGGTGAGTACACTGTCGCGATGGTCGACTTCACCTTCGACGACCGAGACTTCACAGGTGCCACACAGACCTTCCTCGCAATCGCTCTGCACCTCGATGTTGTAGGCGCGCAAGACTTCGAGCAAGGTTTTGTCGGCCGGAACTTCCACCGTGAGGCCGGAATTGCGCAGGACGACCTGGAACGGTCGCTCCTTCGCTGGGTCGAGGTGCGAGGGTTCGCCGAAGAAATGTTCGACGCGCAGCGTGACCTCGGGGCGATTCTCGATGAGACGCTCCAGGGTATCGAGCATGCGTTGCGGTCCGCAGGCGTAAATCTGTGTGCCGGCGCTCGCGCGCCGGATCAGCGCGGCCAAATCGTTTCGCACCCCCTCCTCGCTGACATAGACATGGAGTCGATCGCCATGGATCTGGCGCAGTTCGTCAACGAAGATGAGTGAAGTTCGCGAGCGCACACTGTAGTGCAGTTCATAGTCCGTGCCGAGTTCCTTTGCCCGCGCAGCCATCGTCATGATGGGTGTAATGCCGATGCCACCGGCCAAGAAGAGGTAACGAGGGGCATGCTCGTCGAGCCGGAAGCTGTTACGCGGTCCCCGCACACGCAGCAACATGCCCGGACGCACCTCTTCGTGGATCCAGCGCGAGCCGCCGCGGCTAGCGGGATCACGCTGCACTGCCACCCGCCATGCGTCGCGATTCTCCGGATCACTACACAAGGAATACTGCCGCGACCGGTCAGGCTCGCCACATTCGATGTCGATGTGCGCGCCGGGAGACCAGCGCGGCAAAGGACGACGGTCGGGGCGTGTCAGATGCAGGACGACGATGTCCTCCGAGGGGCGCTCCACCGCCGCGACCTCCATGGTCCGTACGACATCCTTCGCCCGTGGGGGCCCGATGCGTACGGGTTGGCGCAGACGCAAGATGTCGGGATCGCGCCGTTCAGGATTCTGTGCTGGATCCCATTCGACCCACAGATGACGCGGTGCGCGGAAGGAGACGTTGTGCAGGTAGTCGAACCGCTGCTCGGCTAGGCGCATGTGCGGCAAGCGGCGGGAGAGTTCCTCGATCATGATCTGCATTTCCATCCGACCGAGGTTCCTGCCGAGGCACTGGTGCGCCCCATAGCCAAAGTTGAGATGCTCGGAGGCGTTGCTGCGGCCAATGTCGAAGAACTCTGGATCGTCGAAATGCGCGGAATCGTGGTTGGCCGAGGCGACGACCATGAGAATGTTTGCCCCGACCGGCAGGCGCACTCCCTCCACTTCCACCTCCCGCGTGGTGCGGCGCCTCCACCCCGCCACCGGCCCGTTGTAGCGCAGGCATTCTTCGGCCGCCGCTGGGATGAGGGAAGGATCGGCGCAGATCTCGCGCCAGACGGTTTCGTGCTCCAGCAGAGTCTTGAGGGCGTTAGTGGTGGCAAACACCGTCGTCTCGTGGGCCGCGACGATGATCGCCTGCATCATCGAGTGCAGATACGAATCGGTGACGACGTCAGGATAGAGCTTTTGCTGGCGGATCGAATAGCGCATCCAGCCAGGACCATCAGCAGTGCGCCGCATCTTCTCAAGCACTTCCCCACAAAACTGCCAGAACTGCCCTACCGTCTCGGCCACAGCGAGCTGTTCTTCGGGAGAAGGCCGACCGAAAGCATTCACGGTGTGGGCGATGGCGAAACGGCGCATCTTCTCCCGGTCGTCGTCATCCACTCCGAGAAAGTGCAGGGCGACGGTGAAAGGAACTTCCCATATCATTTGATCGACGAGGTCGGCTCGCCCCGTGTCGATGAAGCGATTAACGGCGCGGCGCACCAGCTCGCGCACCATCGGCTCGTGTTCCGCCAGGTGCTCGGAGGCGAAGGGTTCCATCAGCACGCGCCGCCGCTCCAGGTGCATCGGCTCGTCTTCATTGACCAGGGTGCGGTTGAAAGCGTAGCCGTAACGCTCGAGTACCTGGCGCACTTCGGCAGAAGGCTGGGCGAAGGATTGCAGGACGTTGGATGGGCTGAAGGTGACCGGATCGCGGAAGATCTGTTTGATCGTGTCGTAGCGTGTCACCACCCAATAGTTGAGCTTTGGTGCGTAGAAAATGGGTACCTGCTCGCGTGCCCAACGAACGAATTGCGCCGGATCGGCCATATAAGCGTCTTGGAATGGATCGAAGTCCTCTGCCAGACGATGCACGGGGCAGCCGCCCACAGAGCTCTGCCCACCATGGGCGACGGGACAGGTCCCGCGTGCCGTTTCCTTGAGTTCAGTTTCCATGGCTCTTCTCCTTGCGCCGATGTCAGCGCACGTATTGCCAGCCACCGTTGGTGATGCGCACCATGACGCGCGCCCGATCGTCCAGTCCTTGGTGATCTTGCGGTGAGAGCGTAAAGACGCCGTTGGCTGCCGCAAGCTCTTTCGTCGCCTCGATCCCATCGCGCAGAGCGGCGCGGAATTCCGGCGTACCGGGTTTGGCTTTCTGCAATGCGGCAGGGAGGGCAGCCTCGATCAGTTTCCACGCATCCCAGGCATAGGCGCCGAATTGGCTGACCGATCCTTTGCCGAATCTCTCCTCGTACGCACCGTAGTAAGCCATCGAGCTCGCTCTGACCGGATGCTCCTGAGGCAATTGCGGCGCCACGACCACCGGGCTCGCTGGCAGGAAAGTTCCTTCACAGTCGCGCCCGCATACGCGCAGAAAGTCGTTGTTGGCCACACCGTGAGTCTGATAGTAGAACCCTTTGTACCCTCGTTCCTTCAGCGTCTTCTGCGGCAAGGCGGCAGGAGTGCCGGCGCCGGCCACGAGGATCGCGCCCGGATTGGCAGCCAGCATTTTCATCACCTGCCCCATAACGGAGGTATCGGTACGGTTGTAGCGCTCGTTCACGACGAGTTTGAGACCATGTTTTTCGGCCGTGGCGCTGAAATTCTGGTACCAGCTCTCGCCGTAGGCATCGGCAAAACCGATGAAGCCGACCGTCTTGATGCCTTGTGCCGCCATGTGCTCGGCGATGGCCCGGGCCATCATCCCGTCATCCTGGGTCGGCTTGAAGACCCAGCGACGTTTTTCATCCATGGGCGAGAGGATCCGGTCGCTCGCCCCGAGCGAGAGCATCGGCACCTTGTTCTCGGCCACCACGTCGATGATGGCGAGTGAGGTCGGGGTGTTGCTGCCCCCGATGATGGCATCGACGCCGTTCTCTCCGATGAGCTTGCGGGCATTGCTCACCGCGAGCGTGGGATCGGAGGCGTCATCGAGTATCACGTAGTCGATGCGCTGGCCGGCGACTTCCTTCGGCAGCAATTCCAGGGTGTTCTTCGGTGGAATTCCCAACGAGGCAAGTGGCCCTGTCATCGAAAACGTCACACCAATTTTCACCTGCGCCATTGCGGTGAAACTCGTGAATCCCAGCACTGCGGCCAAGGCCAAGGCTATCGTTTTTCCCATCGTTTGTCTCCTCTACACCCCCTCTTCGGGAGGGCCGATTCGTTGAACAACTCCTTCTGGTTTATCGTCCCAGCCCCCTCACCCGATTTCGGATGCTGCCGAAGATCGAGGCGCCGCTCGCGTCGTGCATGGCGATCTCGACCGTGTCGCCATGGCGCATGAAAGGCGTCTGTGGGGCGCCCGATTCGATGGTCTCGTACATGCGCACCTCGGCGATACAGCAGTAGCCCACGCCGCCGTTCTCGATCTTGGAGCCGTAGAGTCCGCCCTGCTTGTTGGAGACGGTGCCCGAGCCGACGATGCTGCCGGCCTCCATCTCGCGCGTCTTCGCGGCATGCGCGATGAGGCGTCCGAAGTCGAAAGTCATGTCGACGCCGGCGTTCGGCCGGCCGAAGGGGCGGCCGTTGTATTGGACTTCGAGCGGCAGGTGCAACTTGCCGTCGCGCCAGGCCTCGCCCAGTTCGTCGGGGGTGACCGCCACCGGGCTGAAGCTGGAGGCGGGCTTGGACTGGAAGAAACCGAAGCCTTTGGCGAGCTCGCCGGGCACGAGGTTGCGCAGGGTGACGTCGTTGACGAGCAGCACGAGGCGGATCGTTTCGAGCGCGGCCTTGGGGTCGATGCCCATCGGCACGTCGCCGGTGATCACCGCCACTTCGGCCTCGAAGTCTATCCCCCAGGATTCGTCGGCGACGATGTCGTCGCACGGTCCGATGAAACTGTCGGAGCCCCCTTGGTACATCAGCGGGTCGTCGTAGAACGAGGCGGGGACTTCGGCCCCCCGCGCCTTGCGCACGAGCTCGACGTGGTTGAGATAGGCCGAGCCGTCGGCCCACTGGTAGGCGCGCGGCAGCGGGCTGTGGCAGGCGGCGGGGTCGAAAGGACGGGCGTCCTTCAGGGCACCGCGTTCGAGCAACTCGGCGACGAGCGCCAGATCGTCGCGTACTTCGTCCCAGCGATCGAGTGCCTCCTGCAGCGTGCGGGCGATGGCGCCGACGGGGTAGCAGCGGCCGAGGTCACGGCTGACGACGACGAGCGTGCCGTCGCGCCCGCCGCTTTTGAGCGTGGCGAGTTTCATCGGTCGGAAATCTCCAAAGGATTCAGGCGAGCGGGAACATCTCTTTGTAGCGGCCGTCGTGCATCCAGCGCGCATGCTTGGGCGCTTTCTTCGTCTTCGACCACTCCTCAAGCATCTCCCATTTCACCTCGTCGAGCGCCTCTAGCATGCCCGGTCGTAGCGTATTGCAGGCGAGCTCGAGGCGATGGCCATTCGGATCGAAGAAGTAGATGGACTGGAAGAGGGCGTGATCGACCGGGCCGATCACTTCGATGCCGTCGGCCTCGAGCCGCTCTTTCGTCGCCAGCAGGTCTTCCATCGAGGCAACCTCGAGCGCGAGATGCTGGGTCCAGGCCGGCGTATTGGGATCGTGGCCCATCGGCGGCCGCGTGGGCAGCTCGAAGAAGGCGAGCACGTTGCCGCTTCCGGCATCGAGAAAGATGTGCATGTACGGATCCGGCTCTTTCGTCGAGGGGACCTGGTCTTCGGCGATCGACAGGATCAGTTTCATGCCAAGGTATTTTTCATACCAGCGGGCGGTTTCGAGGGCGTCCTTGCAGCGATAGGCGGCGTGGTGGATTTTCTGGATGAGTGCCATGGCGTCTTCCTCCGTGTAGGGCCGGATGACTCCTCCGGCCATCAGTCATGCTTGCATTGTATTGCCGAAAAACTTATAGTTTCATCGGTTTTTTTCGATCGATTTATCGGACGGGACGATGAATGTCACCCTGCGCCAGTTGCGCGCCTTCCTCGCGGTCGCGCGGTTTGGCAGTTTCACCGTCGCCGCCGAACACCTGTACACCACGCAGTCGGCCTTGAGCGGTTCGATCAAGGAGCTGGAAAACGCGCTGGGCGTGCAGCTCTTCGATCGCAACACGCGGCGGGTGAAGCTCACCGAGGTCGGACGCGAACTCTATCCGCTGGTGGAGAAAATCCTGGCCGATCTGGACGCCGTGCTGCACGAGGTGGCCACGCTCAAAGCGCTCAAGCGCGGCATCGTGCGCATCGCCGCGCCGCAGTTGATGGCGGCCACCCTGCTGCCGGAAGTCCTGGCGAGCTTCACGCGCGAGTTTCCGCACGTGGCGATCCGCCTCATCGACTGCGGCGTGGAATCGGTCCCGTCGTGCGTGCTCTCGGGCGAAGCCGATCTGGGCGTGGGGCCGGAGCGGGACGTACCCGGCGAAATCGAGGCGGAGCTCCTGTTCGTTCAGCCCTTTCACGCCGTCTTCCCACCGGGCCATCCCCTCGCGGCGCAGGAGGTAGTGCCGTGGCGGCGGCTGGCGGAGTTTCCTCTCATCACCTTGCAGGGGCAATTCACGGAGAAACTCTCGCGGGACCTGCACGAGGTGGTGCGCGATCTCGATCTGCATCCGGATACGACCGTGGCCTTCATGTCGACGGCGCTCGCCATGGTGTCGATCGGCCTGGGCGTGACGATCTGCGTCTCCTATGCCGAGCCGATGGTGCGCCGCTATGGCATGGAGATGCGGCGCCTGACCGAACCGGACGTGCATCGCCGATTCTTCGTCTTCACGCGGCATGGCCGGGCGTTGTCTCCGGCCGCCGAGGCGTTCCGCACCCATCTGCGGCACTTCGTCGGCAACGGCACAGGGCCCGGGGCGTGATGCCCCGGACGCGCCTCAGCCGCCCGTGACGTCTTCGCGCGCGAGCCGGATCGCCTCGCGCAGCAGATCGACGTCGCCGACGTGGTTGGCGAGCAGCAGCACGAGGCGGGCGTTCACCAGAGCGCTCTGCTCCTCGTCAAGATCGCGGTGCGCCTCGATGAGCGCTTCGTAGAAAGCATCACCCGCTTCATATCCGTAGAAAGTGCGGGTGCGCGGTTCGCGGAAATTGTATTCCAGATTGATCATCATCCTCTCCTCCTCTCTTGCGTTCAGGCGCCCTGGACGCTGGCACGGCGAAGCGCGGCCTCGATCGCGGCAGGGTCGAAGCGGTGCCAGCGGGCGGCGACGTGCTGGTCGGGGCGAATGAGATAGACGGTGCCCGGCTGCAGGTCGTAGCGCTCGCGCACTCGGCCCTTGACGTCGTGCAGGGTCTCGATGCCGCCGGGGGCGGCGCCTTCGCGGGCAACGACGATCGGCTCGGCGGGAATCGCCCCACGGCGCAGGGCGGCGAGCCCTTCGGCCGTGGCGGCATCGAGGGCGGCCGCATCGTCGAGTGCGATCATGAGCCGGAAGCCCTGACCGAAGTGCGGCAGCAGCCAGGGCGAGCCGCCGCCGGCAGCGGCCACGGGGGCATCGTCCATCGGCGCGCCGGGCACCATGCGGCCGGCAAAGGCGTCGGCATCGGCCGTATTGAGGGGGGAGTCGACATAGAACGAGGGCACCGACAGCCGGCCGGAATTGACCAGCCCCCGGGCGAAGGGGTGGTGCCGGGCCAGACCGAGCACGGCATTGCGGAACGTCTTGCTGACGTTGCCCTTGGGGGTGATGAAGTCGGTCGAGCGCGTGGAGTTGCGGATGTTCTCATCGGCAGCATAGGTGCGCTCGTCGCTATAGGTATCGAGCAGGGCCGCGGGCGCCTTGCCCTGCATCACCAGTTCGAGCTTCCATCCGAGGTTGTCGACGTCCTGGATGCCGGAATTGGCGCCACGCGCCCCGAAGGGCGAGACCTGGTGCGCCGAATCGCCGACGAAGAGCACGCGCCCATGGTTGAAGCGCTTCATGCGGCGGCACTGGAAGGTGTAGACGCTCACCCATTCGAGCTCGAATTCGCGGTCGTCACCGAGCATGGCGCGGATGCGGGGGATGACGCGCTCGGGTTTCTTCTCTTCCTCCGGATCGGCGTCCCAGCCGAGCTGGAAGTCGATGCGCCACACGTCGTCGGCCTGGCGGTGCAGCAATACGGACTGACCGGGGTGAAACGGCGGGTCGAACCAGAACCAGCGCTCCGGCGGGAAGTCGGCCTTCATGACGACGTCGGCGATGAGGAACCGGTCCATGAAGATCTTGCCTTCGATGTCCAGGCCGAGCATGCGCCGGATGGGACTGCGCGCACCGTCGGCGGCGATCAGCCAGTCGCAGGACAGGGCATAGGCCCCGGCGGGTGTCTCGACGCGCACCGTGACGGCGTCTTCGCCGGGCGTGACACCGATCACGGTGCTCTTCCAGCGCAGATCGATGTTGGGTAGCTCGCGGGCGCGGTCGATCAGGTATTCTTCGAGATAGTATTGCTGCAGGTTCACCATGCCGGGACGGTGATGATCCGGCTCCGGCACCAGGTTGAAGCGAAAGACTTCCTCGTCACGAAAGAAGGTGCGGCCGACGTTCCACGACACACCTTTTTGCACCACGCGCTCGCCCACGCCGTAGCGGTCGAGGATCTCGAGCGCGCGCTTGGCATAGCACACGCCGCGCGAGCCGATGCTCACGGTGTCGTCTTCGTCGAGCACCACCACCGGGATGTTGCGCTGCGCCAGATCGATGGCGGCGCTCAGGCCCACCGGCCCAGCGCCGACCACGATCACCGGCACGTGCCGGGTTTGCGGGGAATCCAGCTCGGCTGGACGCACGAACGGGAACTTGGGATACTGATATGTTTTCAGCACGGTTTCCTCCTCCTTTGGCGTGGTCTTCGCCCTCGTCTCTCGCGGGCGCGGCTGCGTGGCCGCGCCTCTGCTTTTCCCGTTTCAGCCTTCTTGCAGCGCGTGCCACATCTGCCGGTCACGCTCGGCGGTCCAGATGCGCGGATCGCGGATGCCGCTCGCCTCGTCATAGGCACGGGTGACATCGAACGGCAGGCAATGCTCGTAGATGAAGACGTGGCCGAACTTCGGGTCCATCACGCTGCGGGTGTATTCCATGGTTTTCTTGAGATCGTAGCCGCGCGCCACCGCCTCCTGGGCGCAGCGATAGAGCGTGGTGACGAAGTCGCGCGTGTATTGGAACCCCGCGCGCACCGCCGCCTCGTCCTTGAGCGCCGGCCCGCGCCCCGGCACCACTTTGGCCGGCTGCAGCGCTTCGAGCCGATCGAGCGTGGCCGGCCAGTCGGCAAGGTAGGCATCGCCCGTATAGCAGGCGGCTTCGGCCTCGATCAGGTCGCCGGAGAAGAGCACGCGCTCCTGCGGCAGCCAGACCGCCGTGTCCCCCTTGGTGTGCCCGGCACCCGGATGCAGGATGCGCACTTCGAGCGAGCCCATCCACAGGGTGATTTCTTCCTTGAAAGTGAGCGTGGGCCAGGTGAGACCGGGGATGCTCTCCACCGCGCGAAAGAGCCGGGGAAAACGCCCGATCTCGGATTCCATGTCCTGCTGGCCGCGCTCGCGGATGAGCTCGTAAGTGGGATAGCTGGCGATGATGTGTTCCAGTCCCTCGTCGCGATAGCCGGAAGCGCCGAGCACGCGCACCGCATGGTAGTGCGTGAGCACAACGTATTTGATCGGCTTGTCGGTGACCTCGCGCACCTTGGCGATCACCGATTTGGCCATCACGGGGGTGGCGGTGGCATCGATGATCATCACCGAGTCGTCGCCGATCACCACGCCGGTGTTCGGATCGCCTTCGGCGGTGTAGGCCCAGGCGTGTTCGGAGAGGCGTTCGAACGAAACCGGTTTCTCTTCGAGGTCGGCCACCGAGGCAAAGGCTTTGGCATTCATGGATCGCTCCTCCTGTCGATGCGTTTTATCTTGGCACGTGATTCATCATGTGTCAATCGATTCGTTCATGGTGAATTTCGATCATGCCAACGTTTCGGGCTATGATTGATGCCCGAAGCGCGTTTGACTACACGAGATCCGCATGGAACGAAACGAACCCCTCGCGCCGGAGAACGGCGTGCGCGAGCGCCGCGGCATCCAGTCGATCGAGGTCGGCGGGGCGCTGCTCGCCGCGCTGGAAGCGCATGGTGCGCCGATGATGCTGCGCGATCTGGCCGCGGCTGCCGGCATGTCCCCGGCCAAGGCCCACCCTTATCTGGTGAGCTTCGGCAAACTCGGCCTGGTGGAGCAGGATCCGCTCACCGGTCGCTACAAACTGGGCCCCTTCGCCCTGCGCCTGGGGCTCACCGCCTTGCAGGGTCTCAATCCGCTGCGTGCGGCCGTGGAAGTCTCCGCCCGCCTCGCCGACGAGACCGAACAGAACGTGGCCATTGCCGTGTGGGGCAACGTCGGCGCCACGGTGGTGGCCATCGAGGAATCGGCCCGCGCCATCCACGTGAACATGCGCCCCGGCACCGTGATGGGGCTGCTCACCACCGCCACCGGCCGCGTCTTCGCCGCCTATCTTCCTGCGCGCCTCACCCGCCCGCTCATCGAGCGCGAGCTCGAACGTCTCTCGGGCGGGCGCGAGCCTTTGCGTCTGTCGCGGTCCTTCGTCAACGAGACGCTCGAAGAAGTGCGCCGCCACGGCATGGCGCGCGTGCTCGGCCATCCGATCCCGGGCATCAATGCCTTCTCCGCCCCCGTGTTCGACGCCTTCGGGCATCTGACGCTGGCGCTCACCATGCTCGGCCCGGAGAGCCGTTTCGACGCTTCCTGGGAAGGGCCGCTCGCTCAGGCCATGCGCCGCGCCGTCGCCGACATCACCGCGCGCATCGGCGGCAAACCGCCTCAGGCCGAAGAGACCGCCGGAGCGGTGCCAAGCAAGGAGCCCGCCGCATGAGCCCCGCCTACGACTTCGACGCCGCTCCCGACCGCTCAACGATCCCCGGCGAGAAATGGGGGCGCTACGCCGGGCGCGACGTGATTCCCATGTGGGTGGCCGACATGGACTTCGCCGTCGCGCCCGAGATCCGTGAGGCCCTGGCACGCCGGCTCGCGCACCCGGTGTATGGCTACACCGACCCTTGGCCTTCGCTCGTGGAAGCGGTGTGTGCCGGAATCGAGCGCGATCATGGCTGGGCGATCGCCCCCGAATGGCTCGTGTGGCTGCCGGGGGTGATCCCGGGCTTTCACTTCGGCTGCGCCATCGCTCCGGGGGAGGTCATCGTCACGCACACGCCGGTCTATCCGCCTTTTCTCGCCGCGCCGGCCAACGTCGGCAAGCGCTTGCGCGCGGTCGATCTGGTGTGCACCAAGGGGCGCTGGGTGCACGACGAGGCGGCCATGGTCGCGGCCTTTGCGCCGGGCGACGTCGGCGCCTTGCTGCTCTGCCACCCGCACAATCCCACGGGGCGGCTGTGGGACGAAAAAGAACTGGCCTGGCTGGCGGAACTCGCGCTCGCCCACGGCGCAATCCTCGTGAGCGACGACATCCACGCCGGGCTGGTGCTCACGCGCAAGCGGCGCCACCGCCCCATCGCCACGCTGGCCCCCGAAGTGGCCGCGCGCACGATCACCCTCTTCGCCCCTTCCAAAACCTGGAACGTCCCGGCGCTGCAATGCGCCTTCGCCGTGATCCCGGACGAGGCGCTGCGTGCACGCTACCGCCGGGCGCTGCGCGGGCGCATCCCCTCTTCGCCCAACCTCTTCGGCCTGGTCGCCACCGAGGCGGCCTACCGCGACGGCTGGGCCTGGCGCGAGGCGCTCCTCGAGTATTTGCGTGGAAACATGGCGTTTGCCCTGGAGTCGATCCGGGCACTGGATTTACCGGTGGCCGAGCCGGAAGCGACCTACCTCTCGTGGATCGACGTTCGCAAACTGGGGCTCGAGGATGCGGCGGCGCACTTCGAAGCCCATGGCCTGGGGCTTTCCGATGGCGCGGCCTTTGGCGCTCCCGGCTTCGTTCGCCTGAATCTCGGCTGCCCGCGCTCGCGGCTCGCCGAGGGGCTGAGGCGCTTTGCCCGGGCGGTCGAGGCCGCGCGCCAACGGCCATGAGCCTCGCGCCGGAGGTCGTGCTCGGCGGTGCCGCCCAGGGCTGCCTCTACGGCTTGACGGCGCTCTCCCTCGTCTTCCTCTATCGCGCCACCGGCGTGCTCTCCTTCATGCAGGGGGAAGCGATGGCGGCCGGCGCCTACGTGGCGGTGGGGCTTGCGGCGCTGGGGGCACCGCTCGCGCTCGCCGCCCTCGGAGCGATCGCCGCCGGCTACGCCTTCGGGGCGCTCGCGGCGCGCTGCGCCCTCGAACCGGTGCGCACGCGTGCGCCCTGGGTGGCGACGCTCGCCACCTTCGGTCTGGCGCTCGCGCTGCGCGGCGTGCTCCTGAGCCTGCCGGCCGCCACCCAGGGCTGGTACCGTTTCGACTGGGTGGGCGAGGGGCGCTGGCTGGGGTTGGCGGCGCGCCAATGGGCGGTGATGCTCGCCGCCGCCGGCGTGGCCGCGGCCTTTGCCCTGCTGCTGCGCGGCACCGACTGGGGACGGCGCGTGCGCGCGAGCACCGAAGATGCCGTGACGGCCGAGCGGCTCGGCATCGACGTCGCCCGGCTGCGGCGGCAAGCCTGGGGCGTGGGCACGGCGCTCGCCGTGGCGGCCGGGCTTGCATCCGCCCCCGTCACCTTCGTGCATCCCGAGCTGGGCAGCCTCGCGCTCAACGCCTTTCCCGCCGCCGTCCTGGGCGGCATGAAGCCGGGCCCCGCGGTGCTCGCCGCCGGCGTGGCGCTCGGGGTGCTCGAAGCGCTCGCCGCCTGGCAACTCCCCCCCGGCGGCAAGGAGCTGCTGCTGCAGCTCGTGCTCATCGCCGCCTTGCTCGCCCTGCCGCGGGAACGAGTGGCGGCGCCATGAGCCGTTTCCTCCTGGATCCTCGCCAGCGCACCCGGCTGCTCGCCGTCCTCCTCGTGCTCGCCGTGGGCGCGCTCGGGGCTAGCGGCGGGGCGCGCTATCTCGCCCATCTGCTCGCCCTTGCTGGCGCCATGGCCACCGCCGCCCTAGGGCTCGCCCTGGTGCAGGGGCGCGCCGGCCAGGTCTGCCTCGGGCAAGGCGCAGCGATGGCCGCCGGCGCCTACACCTGGGCCGCCCTCGCCCCCCGCTCGCTGCCGCTCGCGCTCGTGGCCGCCGCCGCGGCCGGGGCGCTCGCCGGAGCCGCCATGGCGCTGCCGGCGCGCCGCCTCTCGGGCCTGCCGCTCGCGCTCGCGAGCATGGCCTGCGCCGTCATCGCCGAAGTGCTGGCAATGCGCGCCGTCGCCTTCACCGGCGGTACCGCCGGCCGCTTCGTCGCCCTGCCAGCCCTGAGCGCCTTCGACGAGGCGAGTGTCGCGCTCGCTTTCTCCACGCTCTGCCTCGGCCTTGCCGTGCTGCTGCTGTACCGGCTCGATCGCGCCGCCCTCGGACGCGCCTGGCGTGCGCTTGCCCAGGCGCCGGAGGCAGCACTCGCGCTCGGCCTGGACGTGGGCGGTCTGCGCCAACTCGCCTTCGTCGCCTCCGGCCTGTGCGGCGGGCTGGGCGGGGCGGCCTACGCGCAGACGCTGGGTTTCATCAGTCCGGAACAGTTCGCCCTTCCGCTCTCCTTCGAACTCCTCGTCATCGCCTTTCTCGGCGGCCTGCGCCATCCGGCCGGGATCATCCTCGCGAGCCTTGCCTTCGTCGCCCTGCCCGAGCTCGCCGACCGCCTGCGCCCCCTCGTCGGCGCGCTCGGCGGCTGGGATCCCCTGGTGCTGGGGCTGGCCGTCGTCTTCGTCGCGGTTTTTCGTAAAATGAACTAAAATTGCAGACGTTCGAAGAAGTTCGGGGAAGATCATGCGCACCCGCCTCTTTGCCGTCATCGCCCTCCTCGCCTTGGCCATGGCCCCGGTACGCGCTGCCGAACGGGTGCTCACCGTCGGCGCGCTGCTCGATCTCTCGGGGCCGGCGGCGCTCCTGGGCGTGCCGGTGAAAAACGGCATGGAAATGCGTTTCGCCGAAGCGAACGCACGCGGCGAACTGCCGGGAATCACCCTGCGCCTGCTCGTCGAAGACACCGGCTACGACCCCAAGCGCGCCATCCTCGCGGCGCGCAAGCTCACCGAACGCGACGGCGCGATCGCCTTCCTCTCGAACCTGGGCACGCCGGTGGTGCTGGCGACCATGCCCGAGATCCTGCGCCGTGGCCGGCTGCATCTCTTCCCTTTCTCGCCGCACGAAGCCACCTACGCGCCGCTGCATCCGCTGAAATTCCAGATCTACGCGCCCTATCGCAGCTACATGGACCCCGCCGTGCGCGCCGTGCTGCGCCGCCATCCCCAGGTGCGACGCGTGTGCACCCTGGTTCAGGACGACGAATTCGGCGAAGAAGTGAGCGCGGGCGTGCGCGCCGGGCTCGAGCGCGCCGGGCTTTCCCTCACCCAGGAAGCGCGGCACGCGCGCGGCGCCACCGACTTCACCGGCCAAATCGCGCGGCTACGCGAGGCCGGCTGCGAACTGGTGACGCTGGGCACGCTGGTGCGCGAAACCGTCGCCCTGCTGCGCACGGCCAGCGAGATGGGCTGGAAGCCGCTCTTCCTCACCTCGGCCTCGGCCTATTCGGATCAGACGCACGCCCTGGGCGGAGCCGCCGTCGAGGGGCTCTACGGCGTCACCAACCCCATCCGCATCCCCTATCGCGAGGGCGCCTCGCCCGAGCTGCTCGCCTGGCTCGACGCCTACCGCGCCCGCTACGGAACGGAAGCCAACGTCTGGTCGGCCATGGGCTACGTCGCCGCCGAACTGCTGGTGCTCGCCATCGCCACAGCGACCGAGCCCACGCCGGAAGCGATCGCCCAAGCGCTCGAGCGGCTCGACTATCCCGGAGACCTATTCGGCAGCCCGCGCTACCGCTTCTCGCCCACCGACCACCTCGGTCAGCGCACGGGCGGCGAACTCACCCGCATCGAGCACGGACGCTGGGTGTCGCTGGAGCGCCTGGACGGGCCGAGCGAATGAGCCGCGCTCCGGCCGAACTGCCTAATGCCGCCGCCGGAACGTCTCCATGAAGTCAGCGAGCGCCTCGACCGCCTCCAGCGTCACCGCGTTGTAGATCGACACACGGATGCCGCCCAGTGCGCGGTGCCCGGCCAAGCCGGCAAAGCCCGCCCGGTTCGCCTCGGCAAGGAAGGCCGCGCGCAGCGCTTCGCTCGGCAGATCGAAGACCACGTTCATGAGCGAACGATCCGCGCGCCGCGCCCGCGGGCGGTAGAAACCCTCGCTCGCGTCGAGTACCCCATAGAGCCGCTCGGCCTTGGCGCGATTGATCGCCGCCATCGCCTCGAGCCCGCCGATCTCGTCCATGAGCCAGCGCAGCACCAGCAGCACGGCATAGATGGCGAACACCGGCGGCGTGTTGAGGATGGAATGCGCCTGCGCCTGCGCGCGGTAGTCCAGCATGGCCGGCAAGCCCTCCGGGGCGCGCTCGAGCACCGCCTCGCGCACCAGTACCACCGTCACCCCCGCCGGGCCGAGATTCTTCTGCGCATGGGCATAGATGAGCGCATAGCGCCCGGCATCGAAGGGGCGCGAGAGAAAGTCGGACGACATGTCCGCCACCCGCGGCACCTCCTCGAGCCCCACCGTCCGGTGGAACTGCAGCCCCTCCACCGTCTCGTTGGTCACCACGTGCAGATAGGGTGCGCGCGCATCGAAGACGAGTTCTTCGTCGTCCGGCAGCCGGGAAAACCCCTCGTCCTCGCCGCTCCACACCACCCGCACCGGGGCGAGTTTCCTCGCCTCGGCGATCGCCTTGCCGCTCCAATAGCCCGTGTGCAGATACTCCGCCGGCACGTCGGCGCCCCGCGCGAGCGCGAGCGGCACCATGGCGAACTGCAGCGTGCCGCCGCCCTGCAGCAGCAGCACGTGAAAATCCGGCGGCAGCGCGAGCAGCGCCTTGAGCCGCACCTCCACCTCGGCCACCACCGCCGCGAACCAGTCCGAACGATGGCTGATGCCCAGCACCGACAGCCCCACCTCCGGCACCGCGATCATCGCCTCGCGCAACTGCACAAGCACCGTCTCGGGCAAGGCCCCCGGTCCGCCGGAAAAATTGCGCGCGTTCGCCGACAGCGTCATCCCCACCCCTCCCTCCTCGCCCGCACCCAGCCGACGAAGGCCTCGCGCAGCGGCGCGATCCCCTCGCGCCGGTAGGCGAATTCCGCCCCCGGCTCCATGGCGTGCGCCACCATCGCCGGATCGGCCTCGAAGATCAGCAGCCGCCCATCGGCCGTCTCGGCCAGATCCACGCACACGTAATCGAGCCCCAGCCGTTCGGAGAGCGCCGAGAACGCCGGCGCATGCCTTTGGGCGAACTCGGGGAAAGCGCGAAAGAACGCCGCCTCCTCCGCCCGCTTGGCGGCATCGCCGTACATGCCGGCATTGACGTAATGCACCATCCAGTGCTCCGACACCGCCAGGTGCACCGGAAAAACCCGTCCTCCGACCAAAGCCACGCGAATCTTGCGAAAGCGCCCGTCCTGCCCGGCATAATCGACGTAGCGCGTGAGAAAGAACTCCCCCTCCGGCTGCGCCGCCAGATACGCGGCGAGCGCCTCGCCCGTGTCGATGCGCGCCAGACCATGCCCGCCCTGCGAATCGGGCGGACGCAGCAGAAAAGGCGGCGCCTCCAGCCCCTCGGGCCAGGCACCGGCCGCCGCGGCCGACTCCAGGAGCGCGCGCGGCACGCGCCGCGTCGGCGGCATGAGCACCCCCGGCGCGTCCGCGAGCAGGCGGCTCAGCGTCGCACGCTCCGTGCGCCGGATCGCCGCCGGCGGGTTCAACACCGGGCGCGGCCAGCCGGCGAGCCGCTCCTGCAGCGCCGCGAGCACCGGCAACGCCGCCTCGCTCACCCCCATCGCCAGCATCAGCGCGTCGTGCTCCGGCAACGCCTCGGCAAGCGGCACGGCCGGGTCCACGAAATGCACCACCAGCTGCAGCCCCTGCCCCTCCAGCAGGCAGTCGAGCGGCGTATTCGCCGACAGCGGCCCCGGCAGCGCCAGCAGCAAGAGCCGCGGCGCCGGCTCGTCCGGCCCCGGCAGCGCATAGGTGCGCGCGCGAGAGAGCGCCTCGCGCTGGGCCGCGAGCGCCGTCTGCGTCTGCCCCAGGCACAAGAGCGCCGTGGCAAGGTTCATCCACGCCGCCGCCGTGTCCTCCCGTCCGGCCCGATCGAGCCACTGCCGGGCGAGCGCCGGCAGATCCCCCTCCCCCAGGCTCGCGCGCAGAAAGGGCGCCAGGCCGAGATAGCCTGCTTGCGGTTCAGACACTCTTCCCCTCCCACTCGAGCATCGCCCGCTTGCGCTCGAGCCCCCAGCGAAAGCCGCGCAGGCCGCCGCCGGCATCGAGCACCCGGTGGCAGGGGATGAGCCAGGCCACGGGATTGGCCGCCAGCGCCTGCCCCACGGCCAGCGCCAGGCGCGGAGGGCCCAGCCGCGCCGCCAGCTCGCCATACGAGCACGTCTGCCCGGCAGCGGTGCACGTGCGCAGCGTGCGCCACAGCAGGCCGCGAAAAGGCGTGCCCTCCACCGCCACCGGCAGGTTCCGCGCTAGGAACCGTTCTTCCAGCGCCGCGCATTCGGCCGCGGCAAGCGGCGCCCAGAGGGCCCACGGCCAGCGCGCCTGCCAGGTGCCGAGCTTATCCTGCGGCGACTCGCCCTCCTCCAGAAACTCCGCGCGGCACACCCCATCCGGCGCGAGCGCCAGCAAGAGCGCCCCGAACGGCGAGCCGATCACCCCGTAGCGCAGGGGCACGCCGGCATGGCGCTGTCGAAACGAGGGCGGCGACAGGCAGAGAAAGGCCGGATCGGATTGTTGCATCACTCCCTCCTTTGAGCCACATATTCTTGCGCGCCGCGCGCTCCCTACTCAATACGCCACGCCAGACCATGGATGATCGGCTCCTTCATTCGTACGAACATAGCACGATCCCTGCCGCATCGCGTTATGGCTTTCCCCCTCCCCGGAGCAGACGCTCGATTTCCTTGTCGTGCCCGTCGATGCGCTCCAGAACCTCAAACTTGCCCTTGGCCACGCCGATGCGGCGTTCGCCTTCGTTACCGGACTCGGCCAGCGAATCTACCGCCCGCTCCAGCAGCCGCCGCAGCGGTTGCGGCACCCCCAACGCCAGCGCGTCGGCGGGCGCAAGGCAGCGCGCCTCTTCTCCCCATGCCGCAGCGGGTTCCACCGCCCGTGGCGCCTGGGGCAGGTAGCGCGTCACGGTGATCTTCAGGGTGAAATGCGTCAGGCGGTGGGTGAGCCGGGCGATCTCTCCGGCTGCGCGCCATGCGCCAGGCGGGGCCTGGTCTTCCTGCGGCAGACACCACAACCCGCCCCAGATGCCCTGCGGCGCGCGGCGCACGAGCCAGACCGCTCCGTCCTCCTCGTACCAGCCCCAGCGCAGGTCCTGCTCCGGCACCGGCGCGCGCGCCCGCTTGCGCGGCAGTTCAGCCGCAATTCCCAGGCAGTGCGCGGCGCACAGATCGACCACCGGACACACGTCGCACCGCGGCCGCGCCCGGGTGCACACCAGCGCGCCCAGGTCCATCATGCCCTGGGTATAGGCTGGCATGTCGTCGGAATCGTGCGGCAGCAGGGACTGGGCCAGATCCCACAGCCGGCCCGCCGTGGCCGCCGCGCGCGGGTCTTCTTCCACGGCGAAGAGGCGGCACAGCACCCGCTGCACGTTGCCATCGAGAATCGGCACCCGCTCGCCCTGCACGAAAGCCGCGATCGCCGCCGCCGTCGAGCGTCCCACGCCCGGCAGCTGCACCCATTCCTGCGCCCCCCGGGGACAGGAACGCGGCCAGCGCGCCACCCACAGGCGGGCGGCCGCGTGCAGGTGCCGCGCGCGGGCGTAGTAGCCCAGCCCACTCCACAGCGCCAGCACTTCGTCGAGCGGCGCCGCCGCCAATGCCTCCACCGTGGGAAAGCGCGCCACGAAGCGGGCGAAATACGGCAGCACCGTGCGCACCTGCGTCTGCTGCAGCATCACTTCCGAGAGCCACACGCGGTACGGGTCGTTCCCCTGCCAGGGCAGATCGCGCCGGCCACAGCGCCGCTGCCAATCCACCAGGCGGACGGCGAAGATCGCGTCGCTCCCGCCCCAAAGCGAATTTTTCGGGCAATCAACGAAGTCTTGGTCTGTCGTCATTTCTGCGTTACATTTGCGTTTCGGTTTCATGTACCCGGTCGATGCCGGAGACGAGGGTTCTCACGATGGATTCGACGCACGCCGTCTCGCCCCCTGCGATACTGGATGCGCGGCAACTGCGCCGCACCTTGGGACAGTTCGCCACCGGCATTGCCGTGCTGACCACGCGCGCGCCCGACGGGGCGCCCCTGGGGCTGACCATCAATTCGTTCAACTCGGTCTCGCTCGAGCCGCCGCTCGTCGTCTTCAGCCTGGCGCGGCGCCTGAGCCTGCTGCCGTGGTTCGAGGAAGCGTCCCACTTCGGCATTTCGCTCCTCGCTGCCGGACAGCGCGCGCTGTCGGATCGTTTCGCCGGCCCGGCGCAAGACCGCTTCGCGGGCGTAGAATGGTTTCCCGGACCTTTCGGCTCGCCCTTGCTCGTCGGGGCCTGCGCCCACTTCGAATGCCGCAACGCGATACGCCACGACGGCGGCGATCACCTGCTGTTTCTGGCCGAAGTATGCCATCACGCAGCCTATCCACGCGAGCCGCTCGTCTTCTTCGGCGGGGCCTATCGGGAACTCGCCCCGTAGACGAAAAAACCCGGCGCAGGCCGGGCTTGTAAGGTACGCAGGAACGTGGAGCGGGTGAAGGGAATCGAACCCTCGTATGCAGCTTGGGAAGCTGCCGTTCTACCATTGAACTACACCCGCGAATCCGGTGAATTATAGCCGAGCGCCTGCCGTCGGCGCAAGCTCGATCAAAGGCTTGCGGACACCCGACGATTGATCTCGTCTTCCAGTGCTTGAAGCCGCTCGATGATCGCCTCGAACGCCCAGGACTCTCCGTAGAACATCTGTGCATCCCGCATTGCCTGATAGTCTCGCCGCAGCGCCCCGAGAAGGGGCTCGGGCGGGACGAGGCGCAATCCTCCCGCAGTACAGCGTTCGTAATGACTGTGGCTGCTGCGGTAAAACGTGGCTTTGAGGCGCACGACGTCCCGTAGCAAGCCCATATCCTCCACGGCCTGTCGGCCGATCTCATGATCGGCCAAGCAAGCCAGATCATACCAATGGCGCGAGAGCCGCTCGGCTCCGGCCCGGGGCTGTGGCCGGTGGCATTCGACATGGATCAGGGTGGCTTTTTCCCAAAAGGTACGCACGGCCGACAACACAACCACCTGCGCCCGCGGCAGATCCAGGCCGGGGACATATTTCGCGATATCGGGCACGATCGTCTGTGGTGCTCGAGGCCAGGTCGAGTTGCGGCCGCCAAACTCGATCAAGATGCTCGGACGCACATAAGCATCCGCCTTCTCGACAGCACTGGGGTAGAACACCCACAGTTTCTCGGCGTCCTCGCTCAGCTGAAAAGAGAGGGGATGACCGGGCAATGACGAGGCAAGCGCCGACTGCAACGCGGGCAACAGATCGTCGCGCACGTGCGCCGCGAGTGCCGCTTGTAAGGTATCAGACAGCTTGCGGCGCTGGCTGTTGGTGGTGATCGATTCCAGGTCGGGCGCATCCGCGATCAGGCTACGGTAGTCGATCGTGACATCGATGTCTTCCGAAAAGCGCTCGATGACTTTGTAGACCTTGGAGAGCGAAGTTCCGCCCTTGAATGCCATGGACTTGCGGCACGGCAGCCGAAAGAGAATGCCGAGCACCTGGCACAGCCAGAGATCCTTTTCGAGAATCTCGGCGCGACGACCCATCCGGGACGCCAAGGCCCGCAGCAGGTCGGCCTGATCGTCAAGAGATAGCGCAAAGTACGATTCAGCCATGGGACTGTGCGCTGCGTTCTTCGTAGCGGCGCAGCGCTTCGACCATCCAGGCCGGCATCGAAGACTTGACACGGCGTAGCGCCTCGAACTCGTCGGGCGGCAGTCTGGCGGCAATCTGCTCGATGGTGTCCGGACTCACGTGCTCTCGCCCGAGATACCATAAGGCAGCCAAGGCCTGCCCTGCCGGACGCCCGGCAAGCACCAGCTTGCGTGCCGCCACGTGCTGCAACCGCACGCGCAGATTGCCCAAGCGCACGGTGCGCGAAGAGCCTGTCGTGTAGAAAACGGGTTGAGCTGGAACCTGCGTGCTGAGCCCAAAACGCCGGGCCGCTTCGGCCCCATGGACTTCGATGGGGGCGCCCTCGGCTACCACCCTGGCCACCGCTTCGGGCGAGGGCATGCTCTTGAGTCCGAACCGGCTTACCTTGGGAACGATGTAGAGCCCACGACCGATGCGCTCGATCACCCCTTGCCGGGTCAAGCGCATCAGCGTCTGGTCGATGGCCGCGCGCGACCCCAAGCCCGCGAACAGGGCGGGGGTGAATGGTTCTTCTGCAGGCTGGGCAGCGATACGCTCGCGGATGGCTTGTGCGGTGTTCATGGCAAGGAATCCCTTCGTGTCAGAAAAAATAGCAAAATATCCAACAAAAAGCAATCCTGCAAAAAGTCTCCAGTCGACCGTGCTAAACTTTTCACCATGCCTGACGAAATCCCCCAAACCCTCACCTGCCGCGTCAACGGCGAGCGCCTCACCCTGTCCGCCGGTACGACGATCGCCGAGCTGCTCGCCGCCCGCGGCTGGGCGGGCAAGCGCGTCGCCGTCGAGCGCAACGGCGAGATCGTCCCCCGCAGCCTCCACGCCCAAACCACCCTCGCCGAAGGCGACGTGCTCGAAATCGTGGTCGCCGTGGGCGGCGGCTAAACCCTTCCTTCCCGATCCCATCATGACCGAACCCGAAGATACCGACTTCCTCACGCTCGGCGCCCGCCGCTTCCGCTCCCGCCTGCTGGTGGGCACCGGCAAATACCGCGACTTCACCCAGACGCGCGAGGCGATCGAAGCCTCCGGCGCCGAGATCGTCACCGTGGCGATCCGCCGCGTCAATCTCGGCCAGAACCCGGACGAACCCAATCTCCTCGACTACCTTCCGCCCGAGCGCTTCACTCTTCTGCCCAACACCGCCGGTTGCTACACGGCCGAAGAGGCCGTGCGCACGCTACGGCTCGCGCGCGAGCTCCTCGACGGGCACACCCTGGTCAAGCTCGAAGTGCTGGGCGATGCCGAAACGCTCTATCCCAACATGCCCGAAACGCTCAAAGCCGCCGAGCGGCTGGTGGCCGAAGGGTTCCAAGTGATGGTCTACTGCTCCGACGATCCCATCCAGGCGAAGCTGCTCGAAGAGATGGGCTGCGTGGCCATCATGCCGCTCGCCTCCCTCATCGGTTCGGGCATGGGCATCCTCAATCCCTGGAACCTGCGCCTCATCCTCGAGCGCATCCGCGTGCCGGTGATCGTCGACGCGGGCGTAGGCACGGCTTCCGACGCGGCCATTGCCATGGAGCTGGGTTGCGACGGCGTGCTCACCAACACCGCCATCGCGCACGCCGGCGACCCGGTGCGCATGGCGCGCGCCATGCGTCTGGCGGTGGAAGCGGGGCGCGAAGCCTACCGCGCCGGGCGCATGCCGCGCAAGTTCTACGCCGCCGACCCCAGCTCGCCGCTCACCGGCGTCATCGGCAGGCCCACGCCATGACGCAGGCACTCGACGCAGAGCGCGGGCATCTCTCCACCCGCAGCATCCGCACCTTCGTGCTGCGCCAGGGGCGGCTTACCGAGGCGCAGCGCCGCGCCCTCGACACCCTGCTGCCGCGTTGGGGCCTTCCTTATCGCCCCGAGCCCCTCGATGCGCCCAGCATCTTCGGCCGCAGCGCCCCGCTCGTGCTCGAGATCGGCGCGGGCATGGGCGAGACCACGGCCAGAATCGCCGCCGCCAACCCCGGCAGCGATTTCCTCGCCGTGGAGGTGCACGGTCCCGGCGTGGGCAATCTCCTGAACCTCATCGAGACCCAGGGGCTCACCAACCTGCGCGTCATCCAGCACGACGCGCTCGAAGTGCTCGAACACATGATCGCCCCGGGAACGCTCGCCGGCATCCACCTCTTCTTCCCCGATCCCTGGCCGAAAAAGCGCCATCACAAGCGCCGCATCGTCCAGCCCGGCTTCGTTGCGCTAGCCGCCGAGCGGCTCGCTCCCAGCGGCTACCTGCACTGCGCCACCGACTGGGAAGAATACGCCCAATGGATGGAAGAGGTGCTCTCGGCCGAACCGCGCCTGGAATCGATCCACCCCGATCCCACCGAGCGGCCTTCCTGGCGCCCCGAGACCAAGTTCGAGCGCCGCGGCCGCGCCCTGGGGCATGGCGTGTGGGATTTCGTCTATCGCCGCCGCGCCGAAGCGCCGCCCATGCAAGCACCCGCCCATGAATGAGCGAACCTCCCGGCACGACACCAGGCAGCGATCCGTGCGCGTGACGCGGTGTCCGAACTTCCATTGCCCATCCCCCCGTCCGCAGGGAGGAGTCCAACCATGAGTTTTCGCCCCTTTCGCGCCCTGTGGCGGGCGCTGCGCTGGCTGATCCTGCTGCCGCTGCGCCTCGTCGAATTCCTTGGCCGGATCGCCATCGGCCTCGCGGTGCTCGTCTTCGTCGCGGCACTGCTGATCAGCCAATGGGAACCGGTCCTCAAGCTGCCGCCGCGCTTCGTACTCACGCTCGCGCTCGACGGCGACCTCGTAGAGCAGCCGCCGCTGCCCGACGGGCTGCGTTCACTGCGCTCGCTCGAACCGGGCCCGGCTCCCCTTGTGCTGCGCGACGTGCTGGATGCGCTCGATCGCGCCTGCCGCGACGAGCGCGTGCTCGCGGTGGCGCTCGACCTCAGCCGCCTGGGCGGAGCATCGCTTGCCCAAATCGAAGAGCTGCGCGGGGCGATCGCCCGGCTGCGCCAGGCCGGTAAGCCGGTATACGCCTACGGCGACGTTCTGCCGCAGAAAGCCTACTACCTCGCTGCGGCGGCGCAAGAAGTCACGCTCGACCCCGAGGGCATGGTGCTGCTGCCGGGCGTGGCCGTCACCCAGAATTATTTCCGCGACGCGTTCGACCGCCTCGGCGTGCGGGTGCACGCCTTCCGCGTGGGCAAGCACAAGTCCTTCGTCGAACCCTTCACGCGCAACGACATGTCGCCCGAAGAGCGCGAGGTCACCCAAGACCTGATCGGCGGCATCTGGCAGCGCCTGCTCGACGACCTCGCCCGCGATCGCTCGCTCGCGCCTGCCGTGCTGCGCCGCTACAGCGAGCGTTACGACGAGGTGCTCGCCGCACACGAAGGCGACTCGGCCAAGGCGGCCCAGGCCGAGCGCCTCGTCGACCAGCTCCAAGGCTACGAAGACTGGCACGACGGGCTCCTCGAACGGTATGGGAGCGAAGGAAACCAGGCCGAAGAAGTGGCTTTCGACGATTATCTGTACGCCACCGCGCCGGCCCTGCCCGCCGCCAAAGCCCCGGTGGTGGCCCTGCTGCCCATCCAGGGCACCCTCATCGACGGACCGCCGCGCGACGGCATGGCCTCGGCCGACAGCATCGTCGATCGGCTCGACGAGGCGGCTGAGGATGAGACCATCAAGGCCGTGGTGCTGCGCCTCGACACCCCCGGCGGCAGCGCCTTCGCCGCCGAGCGCATCCGCCGTGCCGTGCTGCGCGTCAAGGAAGCCGGCAAGCCCGTGATCGTTTCCATGAGCGGCACGGCCGCCTCCGGCGGCTACTGGATCGCCTCGGCCGCCGACGAAATCTTCGCCGACCGCTTCACCCTCACCGGCTCCATCGGCATCTTCGCCCTCTTCCCCGAAGCGGCGGGGCTGCTCGACAAACTCTCCGTGCACACCGACGGCGTCAAGACCGGGCCCTTCGCCGACGGGCTGGACCCGCGCGTGCCGCTCGCCGATCCCGTGGCCCGCGCCGTGCAAGCCGAGATCGAACACGGCTACCGCCGATTCCTCGCCGTCGTGTCCGAGGGGCGCAAGATCCCGGAAACCGAGGTCGATCCGATCGCCCAGGGACGCGTCTGGCTCGGCGAGACGGGCCAGAAGCTCGGCCTGGTCGACACCCTCGGCGGGCTGGATGCAGCCCTCGATCGCGCCCGCGAACGCGCCAAGCTCCCGCAGGCGCCGGCTCGCTGGCTGCTGCCGCCGCTCTCCGCCCGCGACGTGCTCATGAAACTGCTCTTCGAAGGGCGCAGCGACGAGTTCGACAGCCGCCTGCAATCGCTGGGGCTGCTCCCGCCGGGCGTGTCGCTCGCCGAACCGCGCCGCCTGCTTCGAGCCTTCGATGACCGCCGCGGCCTCTATGCCCATTGTCTGTGCGCCGCGCCTTGAAGAAAGGATCCCCCATGCTCCGTCCCCCTGAAATCGACGCCTTGATCGCCAACAACCGCGCCTGGGCCGAGGCCATGCGTGCGCGCGACCCCCTCTTCTTCGAGCGCCTGAAAAACATCCATCAGCCGGAATTCTTCTGGATCGGCTGCTCGGACGCCCGCGTGCCCGCGAACGAACTCATCGGACTCACCGCCGGCGAAGTCTTCGTGCATCGCAACATCGCCAACCAGGTGCAGGCGGCCGACCTGAGCTGTGCGGCGACCATCGAATTCGCCGTCGCCCGCCTGCAAGTGCGCCACATCCTCATCGTCGGGCATTCCGACTGCGGCGGCGTCAAGGCCGCCATCCGCGCCGACGCCCCCGAGCTCGTCCAGCACTGGGTGCATCCCATCCGCGAACTCTACCTGCAGCACCGCGCCGAGCTCGACGCCTTGCCCGAACCGGAGCGCACCAACCGCCTCGTGCGCCTCAACGTCGTCACCCAGATCGAGCGCCTGGCGCAGAACCCCGTCATCCGCCGCGCCTGGGATCGCGGCGAAGGCCCCATGCTGCACGGCTGGATCTACGACGTCGGCGACGGGCTCCTCGAAGATCTCGCTGTGTCGCGCGGACCGCAGGGCTGAGAAAAATTCCCGGAAAAAATTTCCTGATCGGTCCTAGAATGGAGGGGCGTAAAAACCCCCTGGGCCGCCATGGAATCCCGTACGAACCTCTCCCGTCGTCGCTGGATGCAATCGCTGATGGGCTTGGCGATCGGCGGGATCGCTGGCGTGCGCGCCGCCGAGGAAGCGCAGCCCCTGCGCTTCGGTATCCAGCCTTTTCGCACGGCCGAGGTCCTGCTCACCTTGCACAAAGGGCTGCTCGATACCCTCGCCCAAGCGCTGGGTCGGCCGCTGCGTTTCTCCACCCGCCCCACCTACGATGCCTATACCAAGGCGTTGCTAGCCGGTGAATTCGATCTGGCCATCATGCCGCCGCACGTCGCCGTCTGGCTCGCCAGCCGCGGCGACTGGGAGCTCGAAGCCAAGTACGAAGTGCGCCTGGCGGCACTCCTCGTGGGGCGCGACGCCGCGCCCGCGCCCGAAGCCGAGGCGCTGCGCGGGCGGCGCATCGCCCTGGGCGACCCGGACTCCATCGTCTCGCTCGTCGCCCGCGAAACCCTCGACCGTCTCGGACTCGTGCCGCAGCGCGACTTCACCCTCGTGCTCACCGCCTCACATGGCGCCTCGATGCAGGTGCTCGCCAACGGCAGCGTCGATTACGCCATCGTCGCCAACACGGTCTATGGCCAGTTTCGCGCCAGGTACCCCTCGCTGCAGGCCGTCCCCTTCGGCCTGGACGTGCCGCACCTCATGGCCGCGGCCCGACGTGCCCTGCCCGAGGCGCTGCGCACGCGCTTTCGCGCCGCGCTCCTCTCGTTCCATGAAACCGAGGCGGGACGCCGCTTCTTCGCGGACACGGGTTACCGCCGCTTCGTCCCCATCACCGAAGCCGACTTCGCCGAGATGGCCCCTTTTCTGCCGGCCCTAGATCGACGGTATGCCTCCCCGCCGGAGCTTTCACGATGAACTGGTACCGCCACATCCCCTTCCGCCTCCAGATCCTGCTGGCTGCCGGCGCCGTACTGCTCCTCATCGTCGCCGGCTTCACCTACGCCCATTGGCGTGCGCTCGACGAGGCCCTGTCGCGCGCCGCCGAGCGGGAAGCGCAGCACTACACGCGCCAGCTCGACACCCTCGCCCGTCAGGCGTTGCTCACGCACGACTACGAGCAGTTGCAGGATCGGCTCGAAGCGCTCCTCGCCGGCGAGACCATCGCCTTCGCCGTCGTCCTCGACGAAGACGGCCGACCAGTGGCCACCTACGGCTGGCAAGATTCCACGCAAACCCTCCCTCCCCCAGGCGCGAAACTCGAATGGCATGGACAGCCTGTGCGCGTCTGGCACCACGCCATCGCCAGTACCCTGGGAGGAGAACCCATCTCGTTCGGCAGTCTCGTGCTGGGCATTTCGCTCGCGCCTCTCGAGACAGGCCGAGAGCGGCTCGTCCTCAGTACTGCCTTGCTCCTGCTCTTCTCCCTCGCCTTGGGTGGGCTGCTGCTCGACGGGGTTGCCCGGCGGCTCGGCCAGCGGCTCGCGGCGCTGGCCGAATTGAGTCGCACGCTCGCCGCGGGCGATCTCTCACGCCGCGCCGAGGCAAGCGGCAGCGACGAAGTGAGCGTGCTCGCGCAGAGTCTCAACGCGCTCGCCGACGCCGTAGCCGCAAGGATCGACGAGCTGCGCCACCGCATCGAATACGACGCGCTCACCGGCCTGCACAGCCGAATCTACTTCGACGAAGCGCTCGGCAAACTCCTGCAACAGTACGACGCCGGCCGCGTCTGGGTCTGTGCCATCGATCTCGACCACTTCGCCGCCGTCAATGACAGCTGCGGCCACGAGGCGGGGGACCGTGTCCTGCGCGACGTCGCCCGCCTCATGGAAGAGATCATTCCCCCGCGCGTCGAACAGGCCGTGCTCGCGCACCACGATGCCGACGAATTCGCCGCCTGCTGGGTGGGGACGAGCGAGGATGCACCCAACGAGGCGCTCGCGCGCGAGATCGGCGCCAAGATCCTGGCGCACCCCATCACCGACAACGGCCTCAACCTGACGGTGGCCGCGAGCATCGGACTCGTACGCGCCGACCGCGTTCCCTCCACCGTGGCCGACCTGAAGATCGCCGCCGACATCGCCAGCTACGTCGCCAAGCAGCTCGGCGGCAACCGCGTCGTCAATTACCTCCCCACCCATCCCTGGGTGGAGCGGCGCCGCCGTGAGATCGAGCTGCTGCCGGTGCTCCTCAACGCCATCCGCACCGAGGCGTTCGAACCCTGGGTGCAGCGCATCGTTCCCGTGGGCGAAGGCCGGCTGCACGCCGAGATCCTCATGCGGCTGGTCACCGAGCGAGGGGAACGGCTCACGCCGGGCGTATTCCTCTCCGCCGCCGAACGCTTTCAGCTCATGCCGCGCATCGACCGCATCATGGTGCGCAAAGTGATGGAGGATCTCGATCGGCGGCTCGCCGAGAATCGCCCGTGGCCGGCCGACGTCATCAGCCTCAACGTCTCGGGGCAGACGCTCTCGGACGAAGGCTGGGTCGAGTACCTCGAAGCCCTGATCCGCGAACACGGCATCCCGCCAGAGCGTCTGGTCTTCGAGATCACCGAGAGCACCGTGATCGAGCAGACGGAAGTGGCGGTGGCCTTCGTCACGCGGATGCGCGGCCTGGGCGCAGCGATCGCGCTCGACGACTTCGGCTCGGGCACATCCTCCTTCGGCTATCTGCGCCGCTTCACCGCCGATTACCTCAAGGCCGACGGTCAGTTCGTGCGCCACGTGCACGAGCGGCGCGAAGACCGGGTGATCGTGCAGACCATGGTGAGCCTGGCGCGGCTCATGCGCATGACCACCATCGCCGAATTCGTGGAAAACGACGCCATCATCGAAACGCTGCGCGAGCTGGGCGTGGACTATCTGCAGGGCTACGCGGTGCACAAACCCCAGCCGCTCTCCGAGCTCTGAAGGGCGGCGTGAATGACCTACGGCGCCAGACGCTGGCGAACCCACCCCCCGGCGCCGTCGGGGCGGTAGGCGATGCGATCGTGCAGGCGCGAGGGCCGTCCCTGCCAGAATTCCCAATACTCCGGAATCAGCCGAAAACCGCCCCAATGCGGCGGGCGCGGCGGATTGAGGCCGAACTTGAGCCCGTAGCGGGCGGCTCGCTCCACGATCTCGGTGCGCGAGGCGATCGGTTGGCTCTGTTCGCTCGCCCAGGCGCCGAGGCGAGCCGCCAGAGGGCGCTGGGCGAAGTAGGCGTCCGACTCCTCGGGCGAGACCTTCTCGACCCGACCCTCGATGCGCACCACCCGTTCCAGATCGGGCCAGAAGAACTGCAGGGCGGCGAAGGGATGGTGCTCCAGCTCGCGCCCCTTGCGGCTGAGATAGTTCGTGTACCACACGAGGCCGCGCTCGTCGGCCTCCTTGAGGAGCACGGGGCGCGTCGACGGGCGGCAGCGCTCATCTACCGTGGCCACGGTCATGGCATTCGGCTCCGGCACGCCGGCGTCGATCGCCTCCTCGAGCCAGGCGCGAAACTGCATCAAGGGATCCGGATGGATGCGATCCTCGTCGAGCGTATCGCGGTCGTGTTCGCGGCGCACGTGGCGCAGATCGATGCGCGTCATGGTGTTTCCCTTTAGAACGGCAGCCGGCGCAGCTGCACGGCCTCGGCCACGTGCACCGGCTCGATCGTCTCATGGCCCGCCAGGTCGGCGATGGTGCGCGCGAGCCGCAGGATGCGGTGGTAGGCCCGCGCCGAGAGATCGAGCCGCGCCATCGCCCGCCCGAGCAAGGCCAGCGCCGGCTCGCCCGCCCTGCCGTGCGTTTCCAGTTCGCTGCCGGAGAGGCGCGCATTCTCCTTGCCTTGGCGCGCCAGTTGCCGCTCACGCGCTGCGAGCACCCGAGCGCGCACTTGCGCCGAAGACTCCCCCGGCGCGGCCGCGGCGAGCGTCTCCGGCAGCAGGCGCGGCACTTCCACCCACAGGTCGATGCGGTCGAGCAGGGGCCCGGAGAGCTTGGCGTGGTAGCGCTCGATCTGCGCCGGCGTGCAGCGGCAGCGCCCGGACGGATCGCCCAGGTAGCCGCAGGGGCAAGGGTTCATCGCTGCCACCAGCTGGAAACGCGCCGGGTATTCCACCCGCTCCTTCACCCGCGCCACCGCCACCCGCCCCGTCTCGAGCGGCTCGCGCAACGCCTCCAGCACCCGGCGCTCGAATTCCGGCAATTCGTCGAGAAAGAGCACGCCGCCGTGCGCGAGCGAGATCTCGCCGGGGCGCACCGCCCCGCCGCCGCCCACACCGCCCACGATGGCCGCGGGCGAGGCGCTGTGGTGCGGTGCGCGAAAGGGGCGCACGCGCCAGTGCTGCGGCGTAAAGCGCCCATCGCTCGACCACACCGCCGCGGTTTCGATCGCCTCTTCTTCCGTCATCGGCGGCAAGAGCCCCGGCAGGCGCTGCGCCAGCATCGACTTGCCCGTGCCCGGCGGCCCATAGAGGAGCAGGGAATGACCGCCGGCCGCGGCGATCTCCAGCGCCCGTCGCGCCCCTGCCTGCCCCTTGACTTCGGCAAGGTCCGGCCAGACAGGGCTTGCGGCCTCTTCCATCGGCGCAGGCGGCGCCGGCTCGCGCTCGCCGCGCAGCCAGGCGACGAGCTCGGCAAGCGACGCCACCGCCACCGTCTGCGCCCCCACGCGCAGCGCCTCATGGGCGTTCGCCCGCGGCACCACCACGCGCCTTCCCTCGCGCCGCGCCGCCAGGGCCGCGGCAAGCACGCCGCGCACCGGCCGCACGCTCGCGTCCAGCCCCAGTTCGCCGTGGAATTCGTGATCGGCGAGCACCGACGGCGGCACCTGGCCGCTTGCCGCGAGCAGGCCCACGGCGATGGGCAGGTCGAAGCGTCCGCCGCTCTTGGGCAGATCGGCCGGGGCGAGATTGACCGTGATGCGCCGCGGCGGAAACTCCAGCCCGGCGGTGAGGATCGCCGCGCGCACCCGCTCTCGCGCCTCGCGCACCTCGGCATCGGGCAGACCCACCAGGTTGAATGCGGGCAGCCCATTGGCCAGATGCACCTCCACCGCCACCCGCGCCGTGTCGACGCCGGTGGCCGCGCGCGTGAGCACCGTGGCGAGGTTCATCCCCAGACGATCAGGCAGTGGTTTTTCTTGCCGCGTTGCAGCACCGTGTAGCGTCCGAAGCGCCGGTCGGCGTCACCGATCACCGCGTCCAGCGCCGTGACCTTCACGCCATTGACCGCCACCGCGCCGCTGCTGATGAAGGTGCGCGCCTCGCTCTTCGACTTCGCCAGCCCCGCGGCCACCAGCGCATCCACCAGGCCGCTTTGCTCGCGCGACAGGGCCACGCTGGGCATGCCGTCCAGCGCAAGCTGCGCATAGTCTTCTTCCGTGAGCGCTTCGAGCGAGCCGGAGAAGAGCGCCGCGCTGATGCGCTCGGCCGCACGCAGGGCCTCGGGCCCGTGCACCAGCCGCGTTACTTCCTCGGCGAGCAGGCGCTGCGCCTGAGGCCGCTCGCGCTGCCGGTCCTCCTCCTTGATCGCCGCGATCGCCTCGACCGAAAGAAAGGTGAAATAGCGCAGGAACTTGTAGACGTCGGCATCGGCCGTATTGAGCCAGAACTGATAGAACTTGTAGGGCGAGGTCTTGCGCGGATCGAGCCATACCGCGCCGGATTCGGTCTTGCCGAACTTCGTGCCGTCGGCCTTGGTCACCAGCGGCAGCGTCAGTCCATAGACTTCGGTGCGGCACAGACGCCGCACCAGGTCGATGCCGGCGGTGATGTTGCCCCACTGATCCGAGCCGCCGATCTGCAAGAGGCAGCCGTGGCGGCGGTAGAGTTCGACGAAATCGTAGGCCTGCAGCAGGCTGTAGGCGAACTCGGTGAAGGAGATGCCCACCTCGTCGCGCGCCAGGCGCTGCTGCACCGCCTCCTTCTTGATCATGGCGTTCACCGAGAAGTGCTTGCCGACCTCGCGCAGGAAGTCGAGCACGTTCATGCGGCCGAACCAGTCGTAGTTGTTCGCCAGGATCGCGGGGTTGCCCCCCTCGAAGGAAAGGAAGGGCTCGAGCTGGTGCTGGATGCGCTCGCTCCACTGCGCCACCACGTCGAGCGAATTGAGCTTGCGTTCGTTGGCCTTGAAGCTCGGGTCGCCGATCATGCCGGTCGCCCCGCCCACCAGGGCGATCGGCCGGTGCCCCGCCTGCTGGAAGCGGCGCAGCACCAGCACCGGCACGAGGTGCCCCAGATGCAGGCTGTCGGCGGTAGGGTCGAAACCGCAGTAGAGCGTGATTTGGCCTTCCTGCAGGCGCTGCTGCAGCGCCGGGAAATCGGTCGTCTGCGCGATCAGGCCGCGCGCGCGCAAATCCTCCAATACGTCCATCCGTCTACGTCCTCGTCGCCGGCAGGACGATTCGCCCCGCCCCGTTCATGGGAAAGCCCCGATTTTCCCACGAAAGCGCGGCGAAGGGCGAAACTTGCCCCTCAGCCGCGGCGCAGCTGGGCGATCAGCCGGTCGACTTCCTTGAGCGCCGCCTCGTGGCTGCCCGTGAGCGAGGCGGAAGTGAGGTAGCGCCCCCCTACTGCCAGGGTCGGCACCCCGTCGATTTTGTAGGCGCGGGCGCGCGCATCGGATTCCTTCACGCGCGTCTCCACGCCGAAAGAAGTCCAGGCGTCATAGACCGCCTTGCCGTCGCCGCCGTTTTCCTGCACCCAGGCGCGCGCGCCGTCGCGGTCGTAGACGAGACGACGCTCGTCCTGCACCGCCGCGAAGATCTTCGGATGCAGCGCCTCGAGCTGCCCCGTCGCCTCGAGCGAGAAATACAGCCGCGCCAGGCCCGCGAGCGCTCCCTGCCCCCAGATCACGGGCGAGCGATGAAACGCCACGTCTCCGCCCAAAGTCTTCTTCCATCCTTCCACCAGCGGATCGAGATGGCGGCAATGCGGGCAGCCGTAGTGGAAGAACTCGATCACCTCGATCTTGCCGGCAAGGGTGGGCTGAGCCGGGGAGAGCTCCACGAAGGTCTTGCCCTCCTGGGCCCGGGCGGCGCTGCCGACCCCGGCCAAGGCGAACAGGCCCAGAGCCTGCAGAAACCGCCTACGGTCGATACTTTCTTTCTTCATCGTCCTCGTCGCTCCTCATTTGACCAGCGTCGGGGCATAACCCGCCGCCAACAGCCGGGCCCGCGCCGCCTGCGCCTCATCCTGACTGCGGTAGGGGCCGGCGCGCACCCGGTAGAGCGTACGACCATCGGGCATCCTGGCCGGTTCCACCGTAGAGGTGATACCAGCCATCGCCAGCTCGGCGCGCACGCGACTCGCCTCTTTCTCGGTGGCGAAAGCCCCTATCTGCCAGTAGAGCCGCTCCGTGCCTTGCGGTTTCGGCGGCTCAGGCGCGATGGCGGCGACCTGCGGCGTCACCGGAGGCGTCGGCACCACGGTGGCCGGCTGCGGCGGCGTTTTGGTTTCGGCCGCCTTCGGCGGTTCGGCGGGTTTCTGGTTTTTCGCCTCGTTTCCGCCCCAACCCTCGGGCAAGACTTTGTAGAAATCGAACTTCGTCTCGGTCGGCGCCGTGCCCCCAGGCGATCCCTGGTTCTTGTCCGTCGGCGTCTGCGCCGGGAAAGGGGCATTGCGGGTGAACCACCACGCGATGCCGAAGGCGAGAATCGCACCCAGCGCCAAGCCGAGGAGGATGCCGAGCAGCGTCCCGCCCTCCTCTTTTCCTCCTCTACGGCGAAACCGCGGCATCCCCATCATCTTCCCCTCACATCGACTCCGGCGCCGAAACCCCCAGCAGCCCCAATCCCGTGGCGAGCACCGTCTTCACCGCCGCCGCGAGCGCCAACCGCGCCAGGCGCAGCGGCTCTTCTTCCACCAGGATGCGCTCGACGTTGTACCAGGCGTGGAAGTCGGCCGCCAGATCCTTCAGATAGAACGCGATGTGATGCGGCGCGCGCTCGGCGGCCGCCGCCTGCACCACTTCGGGGAAGGCCTGAAGGCGCACGCACAGCGCGAGCGCCGGCTCGCTCGTGAGCAGCGACGCGTCGGCCTCGCGCAGATCCTCCATCGCCCCGCCCCACTCGCGCAGCACCGAGCAGATGCGCGCGTGCGCATACTGGACGTAATAGACCGGGTTCTCGTTCGACTGCTTCTTGGCCAGATCGAGGTCGAAATCGAGGTGCTGGTCGCACTTGCGCAACACGTAGAAGAAGCGGCAGGCGTCGTTACCCACCTCGGCGCGCAACTGGCGCAGCGTGACGAACTCGCCGGCGCGCGTCGACATCGACACTTTCTCCCCATTGCGGTAGAGCACGGCGAACTGCACCAGCGCCACCTCGAACTTCTCCGGATCGAGCCCCAGCGCCTGGATCGCCGCGCGCACGCGCGGGATGTAGCCGTGGTGATCCGCCCCCCAGATGTCGATCATCAGATCGTAGCCGCGTTCGTACTTGTTCCAATGGTACGCGATGTCGGAGGCGAAATAGGTGTAACTACCGTTTTCACGGCGCACCACGCGATCCTTGTCGTCGCCGAAGTCGGTGGAGCGAAACCACCAGGCGCCGTCCTGCTCGTAGAGATAGCCGCGCTGCTTCAGGGTCTCCACCGCGCGCTCGACCATCCCCGTGTCGTAGAGGCTCTTCTCCGAGAACCAGCGGTCGAACCGCACCCCGAACTCGGCCAGATCGTCACGGCAGTCGCCCAACTGTTCGGCGAGCGCGAACTCGTGGATCCAGGCGTAATCCTCACCCAACAGGCGCTTGGCGTTGGCGATGAGCTGATCGAGGTGCCGCTCGCGCTGCTCCACGGCCTGCGGGTCGGTGCGCTCGGGATCGGGTTCTCCCGGCGTACCCGCCAGCACGTCCTCGGCGCGCACCCTGGCGAAGCGATCGCCATGGCGCTCGGCAATGGTGGCTGCCATGTCGATGACGTAGCGCCCCTGATAGGCGTTGCTCGGGAAGGGGACGCGGATGCCGAAACGCTCGAGATAGCGCAGCCAGGTGGAGAGCGCGAGGATGTCCATCTGCCGGCCGGCGTCGTTCACGTAGTACTCGCGCTCGACGGTGTGGCCAGCAAAGGCGAGCACGTCCGAGAGCGCCGCCCCGTAGGCCGCCCCGCGCCCGTGGCCGACGTGCAGCGGCCCCGTGGGGTTGGCCGAGACGAATTCCACCAGGATGCGCCGCCCGGTGGATTCCCCCGCCCCGTAGCGCACCCCGCGCGCGAGCACCTGCGGCACCACTGCGTTCTTCGCCGCCGGCGCGAGCGTGAAATTGATGAAGCCGGGACCGGCCACCTCCACCTTGGCTACCCAAGGGTGCGGCGTGATCTCACGAACGATCTCCTGGGCGAGCTCGCGCGGATTGCGCTTGATCTGGCGGGCGAACTGCAAGGCAATGTTGCTTGCCCAGTCGCCATGGCTCGCCGCTTTCGGGCGTTCGAGCGTGAGCGGCAGATGCGCGTATTGCGGCACGACCGCCATCAGCGCCTGGCGCAACAGCGCGGCGAGCAGCACCTTGGGGTCGGACACGGACAGGGAGGGATCTTGGCTCATCATGACTCGGTTCTGCATTCGTCGAACTGCAATTATAGCCGTCCCGCCCGCCCCAAACGCGCCGATTTGCGCTAACCTTGGCCATTCCGCAACCCGTCGAATCCCACCGTGCGCCTGCTGCGACTGACCCGCATCTTCTGGATCGTCTATGCCTACTCGCTCGACGAGATCGTCGCCCAGGCCGACGCCTCGGGGCGCCTGACGCGCTGGTGGCGCCGAATCTTCTTCTGGCGGCGCAGCGCCGTGCCCCGCGGCGTGCGCCTGCGCCGGGCGCTCGAATCGCTCGGGCCGATCTTCGTCAAGTTCGGCCAGATGCTCTCCACCCGCCGCGACCTCATCCCGCCCGACATCGCCGACGAGCTCGCCCTCCTGCAGGATCGCGTCCCCCCCTTCCCGAGCGAACAGGCCCGCGCGCTGCTGGAAGCGCACTACGGCAAGCCGCTCGAATCCGTGTTCGCCCGCTTCGAGCGCGACCCCGTGGCCTCGGCCTCGGTGGCGCAGGTGCATTTCGCCGAACTCTTCGACGGCACGCAGGTCGCCGTCAAGATTCTGCGCCCGGGCATCGCCCCGGTGATCGAACACGACCTCGCCCTGATGGACACCGCCGCGCGGCTACTCGAAGCCCTCTGGCCCGAGAGCCGGCGACTCAAGCCGCGCGAAGTGGTGGCGGAATTCGCCAAATCTCTGCACGACGAGCTCGACCTCGTGCGGGAAGCGGCCAACTGCTCGCAGCTGCGGCGCAACTTCGCCGGCAGCCACATGCTGATCGTACCCGAAGTCTATTGGGACTACTGCGGGCGCGACGTGATGGTGATGCAGCGCATGGTCGGCACCCCGATCTCCCAGATCGAGACGCTGCGCGCCAAGGGGATCGACCTCAAGCGCCTCTCGGCCATGGGCGTGGAGATCTTCTTCACCCAAGTCTTCCGCGATGGATTCTTCCACGCCGACATGCACCCCGGCAACATCCTCGTGGCCGACGACGGCCGCTACATCGCGCTCGATTTCGGCATCGTCGGCACGCTCTCCGACGAAGACAAGAACTACCTCGCGCAGAACTTCCTCGCCTTCTTCAAGCGCGACTACCGGCGCGTGGCCATCGCCCACCTCGAAGCCGGCTGGGTGCCGCCGCACGTGCGCGTCGACGAATTCGAGGGCGCGATCCGCGCCGTGTGCGAACCCATCTTCGACCGCCCGCTCAAGGACATCTCCTTCGGCAAGACCCTGCTGCGCCTCTTCCAGACCGCCCGGCGCTTCGAGATGGAAGTGCAGCCCCAGCTCGTCCTGCTGCAAAAGACGCTGCTGAACATTGAGGGCCTGGGGCGCCAGCTCGACCCCGAGCTCGACCTGTGGCAGACCGCTAAGCCCTTCCTCGAACGCTGGATGAGCGAACAGCTCGGCTGGCGGGCGCTGCGCCGCCAGCTCGAAGAAGAAGCCCCCCAATGGGCGAAGATCCTGCCCCAGCTGCCGCGCCTCGTCCACCGCGACCTCAGCGAGCGGCTCGCCGAGCGCGAACGGGAAAAACTGCGCCGGCGGCAAGCCGAACGCGAAGCGGCCAGCCGCCGCCGCGAGCGGCTCGTGTGGGCGTTGCTCTGGGCGACGGCGTTTGCCGCGGGGTGGTGGTGGGGGCGGTGATGTCGTTGTTTCAACCTGCACAGAGGTTTTCAGCCGGACTAGGCGCGCGACAGAGGATCCTGTGAACTTGGGCGCAAAAACTCAAAAACGCTTCTGAATGATCCCGGCGGCGACGCCAACGCCTGCAGGAACGAGCAAAACGAGCGCAACGCCAGCGAGAATCAACCCCCACCACGGCAGCACTGGCGCCAGCAGCCAAGCAGCGATCGCGACAAGAAGAAGAGCAAAGACGGCGAGAAGGGTATCCATGAGGCAATAGGGAACCTCGATCAATCCCCGTTTTCCGGGGAATTTGGGGTGAAACAGACTCTTCATGACATTCGGCACTGAATTCCACTCGATTTCCCCCCGTTTTGGCCGCTCGTTGCGGCCTCGTGCCCCGGTTTTTTCCTGCCCACGGCCGCTTTGGGCACACTGCGGCCGTGGGCAGGCCTCACCAGGGGATGGCGTTGGACTTCACGAGCCACACCGTGCGCCGGATGTTGTAGCAGGCGGCCATCAGGGTGAGGGCAAAGTCGGCTCTGGCCTGTCCAATGGTGCGGATCATCTTGCCGCTCATGGCTTCGATGGCGGCGAACACGTGCTCGACCCGCGCGCGCACGCGGGCAATGCGCGTGTTGCGCGCTTTCTGCCGCTTGGGCAGTGGCCGGTGGGGCTTGGCCTTGCGCTGGATCTGCGGCCGGTAGCCTTTGGCCTGGAGCGCTTCTTCCCGCTCCTTGCTCGCGTAGCCCCGGTCGGCGTAGACGTCGCGGCAGGTGTTGCCCGAGTCGAGCAGGGCCTCGAAGTGCTGGCTGTCGTGGGTGCTGGCCGTGTCGGTCTTCAGGCGCCGGATGAGCTTGTGCTTGCGATCGACACAGACCGAGAGTTTGTAGCCGTAGTAGCTCTTGCCGTGTTTCTTGGTCCAGGTGGCATCCAGGTCTTTTTGACGGCGTTTGGCCGGCTTCCACCCGCGGGGCATGGCACGTTGTTCCACGATCTCCTGCTCTTCCCGAGTGAAGTGCTGACGGGGAGCGCGCTACCGGCGTCGCATCCACGATCTGCCCACCCCGGGCGATATAGCCCTTGCGTTCGATTTGGCGCTTCACCGCCTCGAACAGGGCTTGCGCCCCTGCAGCTCCGATGCGGTTCTCGAAGAGCCAGATCGTGGTGCGATCGGGAATCGTACGCGAATGCTCCAGCCCACAAAAGCGCTTGAAACTCGTCCGATCAAGGAGCTGGTACTCCATCTGCTCGTCCGAGAGCCCATAGAGACGCTTCAACACCACGATACGCACCATCGTCTCGATCGGATAGGGCGGCCGTCCGCCTTTGGACTGATCCTTCGAGGGAAAAATCTTCTCCACTTCCGCCGCCAGCGCCGCAAAGTCGATCACCGAGTCCATCTCCTGCAGGGGGTCGCCCAAGCGATCGAGCTTGGCGCGATGTTCTTCTGCGGCAAAGAGGTCGGGCTGGATCGCGGTGCGGCGCGTCATGGTTCGGGCTCCTCTCGAATCAGGACAAAGGAATTTTATCAGAGGCCGGGGGTGGAGGGGTTTTTCGAGGTGCCCAATAGTATGGCTCAAATTTGCTCTTTGGAACGGTTCATCCCCGCACACGCGGGGAACACTCGGCCTGCAGGGTCGCGCTCGGCCTCGAATCGCTGCGCGATGCGCGCCTCCATCTCCTGATCGATGGCGCGCATAGCAGGCCGACCTTGGGTGCCCTTGAAACCAACCACCGCGCGCCAAGAAGGGGCGCGGCAGCATCCTTTACCGTACGGGCGAGCTGCTGAATTCGCGCACGCACCGAGCCGACCCCTTCGAGGCTGCAGTGGGATTTGGTAAGCCCTACGCCGCTTATCACGAGTTTGGCACGTTTCAAGCCATGCCCGGCTTTTCAGCCGGGCGAAGCGCACGCGGCGGCTAAGCTAACACGAGGGCAACGATGAAAACAAGCGCCCACCAACCCAACATCGTGCCGATAGGCGAAATGCCACGCTCCCCCTGGATGAAGCTGATCAGTATGGGCGGCGCAAACAGCAGTCCCACCAACATCCAGCCCGCCCAAGCGTGATCGTTGGCATAAGAGAGGATCGATTCAAGCATGCCTGCCACCCTGTCGATTGCTGCGAGATTAACAACCCCTTCCTTGCCTTGCCCGCCTCGCCTGCCTTGCCTCGCCGGTTCATCCCCGCGCACGCGGGGAACACGCTTCCGACGAGGTTGCCGGTATCGACGAGCGGCTTGGTGCCGCGTTTTCTCGCCAGCGTGAATGGGCTGTTGGGTGCGAACGGACGCCCCTGCCAGTCGCGCCCCTCACTGATGCGCTGGCGACTACCCTCCATCAGCGCCTGGCCGATATCGTGCATGGCCGGCGACAGGTCGGCCACGCGGCGCGCCAGACGCTCGAGCGCCTGGCGGACTTCACGGTCATCGAGTTCGATCTTTATCATCGTGCTATACTGGTATCAAGGGATCGCGGCAAAATCTCCCGGCAGATGCTGAAGGTGCGCCGGACACCGAAGGTTGGCGGGGACATTCACCCGCCGGGGTCATAAGGCCCTAGTGGTGGGGAGGGGAGTCCACCACGCGATCCCCGCGAGGCTGATCCGGCGCGGCCTCACTTCCCGCCTTTATTCAGCAACCGGCGGATTTCGGAGTCTCGCACGGCGTCCTTGCGATGCAGCCGCCGATAGCTCGTCACCCATAAGCCTGGTTCATCCCTGCGCACGCGGGGAACACCAACCCAGAATCCGTCGCGCGTCACGCCATCGAGGTTCATCCCCGCGCACGCGGGGAATACGCTGCTCTACCTGTTCCGGCGTTTCGAGCAATCCGGTTCATCCCCGCGCACGCGGGGAATACGGCCGGGCGCACCTATCCCCTACCCTCGCCCTCGGTTCATCCCCGCGCACGCGGGGAACACTCCCCGAGGCCGTCTTCAAGATCGTGTAGGCGCGGTTCATCCCCGCGCACGCGGGGAACACGCGTCCACGTAGGTGCAGCCGGCCTCGTACATCGGTTCATCCCCGCGCACGCGGGGAACACGGTCGCCTCCCGGTCGTCCGGCAGCAGGCCATCCGGTTCATCCCCGCGCACGCGGGGAACACGCGGTTCATCCTTAGAGCACCTGCACCGTCAGCTGGTTCATCCCCGCGCACGCGGGGAACACCCCATGCTCCCGGTCATGGTCCACGTCCACGACCGGTTCATCCCCGCGCACGCGGGGAACACCAGCGAGGGCGTGATCCGCTCGATCTACGACGGCGGTTCATCCCCGCGCACGCGGGGAACACGGTCTCGATCATGCTGAGTTTGTAGGGCCCCCACGGTTCATCCCCGCGCACGCGGGGAACACGCCTCGGCCTGCTGCGCGCCATCCAGGGTGAGCGGTTCATCCCCGCGCACGCGGGGAACACGGGAGAGGCAGGGATCTTCAGGATTTGCAAGTGCGGTTCATCCCCGCGCACGCGGGGAACACGGAAGCCTCAGATAAAATCGGTATTGTCTGCACGGTTCATCCCCGCGCACGCGGGGAACACACAACGAGCCCCTCGCCCTCGCCCTCTTCTTCCGGTTCATCCCCGCGCACGCGGGGAACACGCCGCCGTACATCGGCGAATGAACTAGCCAGACGGTTCATCCCCGCGCACGCGGGGAACACATGATCGTTTCCTCAATGATCGTTTCCTCAGGCCGGTTCATCCCCGCGCACGCGGGGAACAC
>NZ_LIPU01000003.1:0-165394 GCF_001418245.1 Tepidiphilus thermophilus | reverse complement strand
CACGCCGCGCGCCGTACCTCGCCTGTGGCGGTTCATCCCCGCGCACGCGGGGAACACGCTGATCGAGTCCAAGGCCACCGACTGGTAAGCCGGTTCATCCCCGCGCACGCGGGGAACACACTTGAAATTTTCCCATGTTTTTAAATAAGTTGCACACTGCCCGCTAACCTACCGCCGACCCACCGTTTGGCGACACCGGCTCTGGCGGTAGGAACGACACGAGCTGGACGCCGTCCAGTTCGACGGGCACGCGCCGGTTGGCCCCTATCGTCACGAATTCAAAGCCTGCCTCGTTGTTCGTGCGCCAGACCATCACGGCGTTGCCCTCGCCGACGCCGGCTTCGACGTGGCGCCAGATCTCCTCGCGTACCCTGCGCGAGTAATTGCCGACGTAGACGCCAGCACGCACTTCCAACAGCCAGACGGCCAATCTACCCCGTAGCCGGGGCGGGACGTTCTCAACCACGATGACCAACATCGCCCAAAGGCTCCTTGTCGGCAATGGCCGGCAGCACTTGGTCAGGCGCCGGCTCAGGAGGCGCGATGCCGCCGGCGGCAAGCACATCCTCGATGGTCGGGATGATCTTTTCGAGAAGCCGCGTCCGGCGGAATACGTCGCGGCAGCGCAGGCGCACCTCCCGCTCGGCGTTCGCCTTCGCCGAGGCGGCCACTTCGAAAGCGACCGGCACGACGGTATCGAATTTGAAAAGGTCCGCGATATCGTAGACGAAGGATAACGGCTTTCCAGTGTGGATGAAACCGATCGCAGGTGCATAGCCTGCGGCAAGCACCGCCGCTTCGGTGACGCCGTAGAGCGCTGCGGTGGCAGCCGACAGGCAGCGATTGGGTCGGTCGGAGGCCTCCCAGGATTCAGGATCGTAGTCACGATGCACCCAGCGCACTTTGTAGCGTTCGGCCAGCCGCTTGTACATTTCGCGCACGCGCGCCCCCTCGATGCCGCGAAGTTGCTCGACGGAGCGTCGCTGCGGCGGCTCTTGACCGAAGCGAATGGCGAACATGCGGCGCACGACTTTGAGGCGCAGCTCATCGTCCAGGGCGAGCTTTGCCTGATACAGCAGCCGGTCGGAACGGGCACCGCCCGGTTGCCCGGCGGAATAGAGGCGAACACCGGCCTCACCCACCCAAACGAGCAAGGTACCCACCCTCGCCGCGAGCGCGCAGGCGGCATGCGAGACGCGCGTGCCGGGCTCCAGCATCAGGCAGGCCACGCCGCCCACGGGGATATGGGTGCGCACCCCGTTGACATCCACGACGACGAAAGCGCCGTCGAGCACGTCGAGCTGCCCTTTCTCGACGTAGAGCACCGAGAGGCGCTCCTTGATCGGTATCGGGCGCGGTGGCGGCAGCGGTTCGTTCATGACGATGACCTCACGGCGCCACCGATAGCAGCCCCAGGCCAAACGCCTTGCCGCGCCCAAGCCCCTGTTCGATGATCTGCAGAAGACGCCCGGGATCGGTCACTTCCATGCGTCCGTCGTAGTAGGCGACGTCGAACGTGAGCCAAGCCGCGGCGTCGGTGCCCGGTTTGCGAAAACGCCAACGCGAGCGACGTACCTGGACGTCGAACAGGGTCGGCACCTCCGTTTCGCCGCTCGCGCCGGGGTCCGACCAAAACGCCTCGCCGGCTCGCACCGCGGCACGCTCGAGGCGACACAGCGTGAAACCTCCGCGTGTTCGGCCTTGGCCATCGAGCCATGCCAGCGCCTCGAGGTCATCGTGGATCCCCACGCGCTGCCCGCGACGCGCGGGCGTCCCGTCGACTTTCCGCGCCCGGGTCGGGTTGGCATACAGCCGAAAACGCAGTTCGCGCCCCGTTTGCAGCAGGCGCGCGGGGTCGTAGGGCTTGCTTTGGGCATGCCCATAGCGTGGTGGCAAGCGCTCCCAGTTCCCGGCTCGATCGCTCTGGATCAGGACGGTGGGCCGATCGAACGGCCCGCCCGGCTCCAGGCGCCAGAGAAAGCGCGCTGGCGGAGCATCCGGGTGCTCGGCAAAGACGCGCGCGAGCGTCTGGTGCATCGCATAGGGGTTTGCCACGTCACGGCGCGCGGCATGGTCGCGCGGATCGAGCACCAGCCGGCTCAGGATAAGGGGCATGTCCAGACCTCCGAGCGCACGAAACGCGCGCCAAAACGCCGCTCGGCAAAAGGCGCGATGGGTTGGTCGAGGCGTAGCGCGCCTTCGCCGTCATCGGGGTTTTCGAGGACGACGCGCAAAGGCCGTGCGCCCTCCTCGCCGCCCACGAGCAAAGGATGGCGGCGCAGAGTCTCTTCGAGCGAGGTGTCACACACGCCGTCGGGCAGGGCCACGGGCAATCCGGGCGGGCAACTCCTGCGGCCGAGAAAGATCGGCCAGACCGGACGATGGAGCGCCGCCTGGAGCGAGCGGAGAAAATCCACCTCGTCGCCTTCCAGCCCGACGAGGAAGACGGCGTCGGACAGGTAATAGCGCGGGCTGATGATGGTCGAATCGGCATCCGCCTTGCCATCGCGCTTGAGCACGCCCTGTACGGTCTGAAAATCGCGCACCCGCACGCCTTCCCGATCCACCCGCACGCCCATGCGTAGCCGCGCGAGGTCATCCACCGGCAGATGCCGGTCGCGGCCCAGCGCAGCGCAGAGCAGCCCCAGCACGCCGGATTTGCTCGGTTCGAGCTGGGAATCACGCTCGTCGTATCGGCTCGTCGTACCCCAGGATTGCAGGGGGCCGGCGAGGCGCAAAAGCAGCGTCGGCATGGCTTTCAGCCTCGCGCCGCGTAGCGTTCCGCCGCCTGCCGTGCCGCCCATTCGGCCAGGTCGGCGAGCTTGACCACGGCGGTTCCGCCCGCATCCCAGGCACCGGTGAGATCGAGCACGGCCCACGGTCCTTCTTCGCCATAGGCTTGGGCCAGGGTTTTTTCCTGATGCGCGAGCCGCTCGACCGAGAGCGCGGAGAGCGCCCGGTCGCGCTGCGGGAAAACGGGTTGCTCGAAGGCGTTAGCGAGGTTGATCGGCATCTTTTGGCGCAGCACCACGCCGACGAAAGCGGGCGGATTGTGCGCGGCAAAGCTGTTTTGCTTGCCGGAAGGCAGCGTGCACGCAAACGCCTCGATGAAAGCGCGCACGCTCGCCAGTGCGAGTTCCTCGTCGCCTTGCAGGTTGGCGAGGAGTTTCAGCGGGTCGAGCGCGGCGTAGCGGTAATGAGTGGCGGAGTTGAATTCGACGTTGTCGATCATCGCCGCACCGCTTTCCTCGGGCGTGGCAAGATCGTCCACCGCGGTGAAGTAGTCGAACTGGCGCTCGACCGCGTGGGTGGAGATCGAATGCGCCACCTGGCAGGCGGCGTCCTGGTTGGCGCCCGGCAGATCAGCGAGCATGCGGCCGAAAAGGGCGATGTCGGCAGCCCGCCCGCCGTCGAGAATCCGGCTCGCCTCGGCGATCACCTCCTTGGGCAGCGTCGATTTGGCGTCTTTCTTGGATTTTTTGCCATCCGCCTCGATGTTGAGCGCATCCCAATGGCGGTCGATAAGGTCGGCGAAACGCGCCAGTTCATCTTCGGCGAGGAACAGCAGGTATTGCGCCTCGCCCTTGTCGTCGAGCTTCATGTGGATGGCGGCGAGCGCCTGACGAATGGCATTGTCGGGCGCCTCACGTCCCCGGGTGAGCAGCATTTCGGACAAGCGCGCCATCACTTTCTTGGTACGCAAGCCCAGATGCTGCGGCGCGATCAAACGGCTTTCCCGGAAAAACCGGCGTACCGGCCGCTTCTGCGCCTGCGAACTCAGGCGCGCGCGCCGAAATCCGCCGAAGATGGCGTCCTTGGGCGCGCCTGTGTCGTCGCGGTTGAGGTTGCTGGGGGCGATGTTCTGGATGATGTGGGTTTCGATGAAAGGGGGCATGGCATTCTCCTGAAAGTCGTCGGGATCAAGGTAGAGGCGTTGCGGCGGGTTCGGACGTGTCGGCTGCGGTGGAGGCGTCGGTCGCGCGGGTTTCGCTGCGGTAAAAGTCCTTGGCCCAGCGGGCACGGATACGGTTTTGCCGCTCGGTGGTGTAAGGCTTCATGAGTTCGCGTAAGTCGGTGAGCAAAGCCGCATGGTCGAACGCCTCCTCCTTCAGCAGCATGACGATCTGGCGCAAATGTTCGGACAGGCCGTCGGCATCGGCTTCGAGGAGCGCGATGAAGCGCTTTTCGAGGCTGGGGCGCTGGTCGTTCTTCCTCCACAGCGACCCGAAGGCCTTGGCGAGCGAACGACCTTCCTGGTGCTGGCCGTGCAGCGCGTAGAGCATGGCGCAGAGGTAAAACGCACGCCGCTCGCTCTCGGGCGCCTCGTCGGGCAGGAAGGGCTCGACGAAGGGAAAGGCAGGCACATACTCGCCCGGGGCAAATCCCGCCGAGCGACGCAAGATGGCGCGCGCGCCCCGGTCTTCGCAGATGTTCGCGAGGTGTTCGACGAACGCCTGCACCCGGGGCTGCGTCGACCCTCGTGGGGGGTTGTCTGGCGAGACGCTTTGCTCATGCGGCATCGCGGTTCTCCTGGTGGTTGCGGAGGATGGTATGGAATGCGGGCTCCGTCTGCGCCATCGCCTTCCAGGCGCGCGGCGTGTCGGAGAGCAGGATGCCTAGTTCGTGCCAGAAGGCGTGCGCGGCCTCGGTCATGGCGTTCTGCCAGAGACGATGCGCCGCTCCCCAGTCGTTGGCGGCGTAGGCCGCCATCAAGGCCGGCAGGCGCTGTTCGAGATGGGTGAAATAGACGTCAGGCAAGGGGCTTTGCGCGACGCGCGCGCGGGCTTTTTTGCGGGTTTCCTTGTGTTCAGGGTTGGGCTGGGCGAGCGCCACGACGCGCACAGCCAAAACATCATGCAGCTTGTCGTACAGGGCTTCGGCGCGCGCTACATCTTCCTGCAACTGTGCCGCAGCCGCCTCGACCGCGAGCAAGGCGTGCGGCAGGCGCACGAGCTCCATGCGGACGTGTTCGAACTTTGCGTGTTTATTTGAATTGTTGGTAAATCCGGCCGCGAGCACATGCAGCATCTCGCTATCGTCGGTGATTTCGGCTGCGTAGCGCAGCACGGCGGGTGCCTGTTCTTTTGCGGTCGCCGTGAGGCTGGGCAAATCGCGCCACAGCGCGCGGCCGCCGTCGAAGCGGATGCGCAAAATCGTTTTGCCGTCCTTGCTCATGCGCTGCGCCACCATCGGATCGGGCGCATGGGGATCGTCTTGCAAGGCAAGCCCCGGAGCGAACCACAGTTCGCTCACCCGCCCATCATCGTCCACGTCGAGCAAGACACCCCGCGACTGACGGGTGTAGCGATCGTTCGGGCCGGTGGCCAAGGTGGCGGGCGCGGCGAGGTCTTTGATCGCGGGCGGCACCTTTTCCCAGGCGGGCAGATCGTTCTGGTTGGATTTTGCCGAGCCCAAGTTGAGCAACAGTGTCTCGCCCAGGTTCGCACCCAGCGCCAAAAAAGCGGCGCTGTTGGCAAGCGGCCCGGCGTTGTCGGAAGTCTTGAGGATTTTGATGAGGCCGCCGGGCGTGAAACTGAATAACCCCAGCATGTCGCGCAAGGCGTCTGGCCATGGCAAGGTCGCCGTCTTGCGGTGATCGAAGAGAAAACCGTCGTTACCCAACAAAGCAAGGTGCAAGACGGATTTTTTCTTGTCTTTCGTGTCCGGATGGTGCGCGAGCGCCGCCACCTGCATGAAAGGGTGTTCGGGATGCACGAGCCAGAAACGCTCGCGCCAGTGTTCGAGATAATCGAGTACGGCGTCGGTCGGCAATCCTTCACGTCGCCAGCGTCGGCGCTCCTGCCGGGCCCATGATCCGAAACGCGCACTTGAGGCGCGGTGCAGGATGGCGAGCAGCAGGCGGTAGAGCGCCACGCGGTTGGCGGGGCTGGGTTCGTCGAGGTCTCGGATGATATGAGCATGGCGGAACAACTCGGCCAAGCCCACCGTGCGGCTTTGTCCATCCTGCCCACGTACGGGAATCCAGGCTTCGTCGATTAGGTTGTAGCGCGCCAAATGGTTCACGTCTCCTCCTTCTCATAGACCAACCCCAGACAGGGATCGAGCCGCACTTGCAGGTTTCCTACCATTGTCTTGCTTTCGTCATCGAGAATCAATGGGTAGAGGTCGCGCAGATACGGGGATTCGGCGAACGCCGGCGGCCTTGCTTGCGCTTTGAGGACTTCGATGAGCGCCTTGCGTGAGACACGCAGCTGACGTGCATAGACGGCCCGCGCGCGGTCGCGCTCGAGCGGACGCTGCGGATCGAAAGGCGGCGCATCCGGGCGCTCGCGCCAGCCGGCTTCGCTGACCCACAGCGGCACCACGGCAAGGCTTTCTTCGCCCAGACGCGTGACGACTTCGAGCCCCCCTTCGCCGGCTTCGCGCGCTTGCGGGATGTCGATGAACGCGAAAAGATCGGGCGCGTCGGTGTCGAGCGCGACGTTGTGCATCCGCTGGCGCATTTCCTGCATCTCGGCGAGGTATTGGCCATAGGCCGCATCCTGATCCTGCACCGTCGCCACCTCCGCGCCCTCATCCGCTGGTGCAGCGTCATAGACCGCCTGCACCAAGGAGTCGATGTCGTCAGGCAGCCGAACGATTGGGCGCTCGCGCAATTGCCGCCAACTGCGCAGCAAAATGTAGGGCTGATAGACGTACTTCCAGCGCGTCGCGGTGAGATCGGGCGGTGACTCGCCGGCCAGACCGGCCACGTAGAGCACCGGCTCCCGATGCGCTTCGGGGCGCTGGCGCGGGTGCCGATGCAGGCGCCCGGCGCGTTGCAGCACGAGGTCGACGGGCGCCAAGTCGGTGATCATGGCGTCGAAATCGACGTCGAGGCTCTGTTCCGCGACCTGTGTAGCGATGAGGATCGCGCGTTCGGGCCGCTCGCATTCTTTGCCGAAATGCGCAAGCACCTTTTGCTCGATCGCCTGCCGTTCGTCGGCGGGAAAGCGCGCGTGGTAGAGCAGCACCTCGGCCGCATCTCCGACCGTATCTTCGAGCATCGAGTAAAGGGTTTGTGCGCGGTCGACGGTGTTGACGATGACGGCGATGCAGCCGCCCTCGGCCGTCAGATTCCGCGCCGTCTCGGCGATGGATTCGAGCAACTCGGAAAGCGCACAGAGCGCAATCGGCGCCTGCTCGCGGGCGATGATCGTTCGGGATGCAATCCGCCCGCCTTGGGCCAGCAGGACGCGCGGATAGGCGCTTTCCTCGTTTTCGGCGACGCCCCAGGCGGCGAGGAGTTCTTGGCGTTTGGCGCGCGGCAGCGTGGCCGAGAGCAGGATCACGGCGCAGCCCATGCGCTTCAGCCAGCGCAAGAGATGCGCGATCAGGCCGCCGGTGTAGACATCGTACGCGTGCACTTCGTCGAGGATGACGACGCGCCGGGCGAGCCCCCACAGCCGCACGAAATGGTGCTTGACGTGCAGCACGGCGTAGAGCGCCTGATCGACGGTGCCGACCCCGAACGGGGAAAGGAGCGCGCGTTTGGGCTTGGCGAACCAGCTCGCCGCGGCAACGTGCTCGCCTGGTTCGCCGTAGACGCCACGCAGCGCCTGATACGACTCGACCAATTCAGCCCCGGCATGCGCGAGCTGGATGTCGAGCTGGACGTCGTGCTGGTCGGCGAAAGCCTGCAAAAAGCGCACCGCGCGCTCGAACATGGCGTTGCCGGTCGCCTGCGTCGGCAGCCCGACGTAAAACCCACGCAGGCCGAAGCGCCGCTGCAGGCGCAAGAACGCGAGGAAAGCCGCCTCGGTCTTGCCCTCACCCATCGGTGCCTCGATGAGCACGAGCGGCGGCTCGGCGATCCCGCGCAGCAGTTCCTCGACGGCGCTCTGCAAGGGGCGCGGCGCAAGCGCTTTTCCCGTCATGCGGGAAAGAAGGGCGGCCGTGCCTGCGTGTTCATCCCGGAGCAAGCTCACGGTTTCGCGCCAGCCCAGTTCCTGCAAGGCACGAGCGGCACGTTCTTGCGCATCCTGCCAGTAGGCCGGACCGAGTGGGGGGCGTCCCGCATAAGGAAAGAAGGCGTCGTTGGAGCCGATCCAGTCGGCCACGCTCACGAGTCCGGCCAGCCACAGCGCCGCGTCGAGCCGGGTTTCCAAAAATTCCCCGTCCGGCACGGCGGATGCATCGAGCCCCTGCGCTGCGAGATAGTCGCGCAGCAAGGCACATCGCGCCGCGCGCCATTCGGGGGATTCACGGTTCGGCGCGGCATGTTTGCGCTCACCCAATCGGACGAGATAGCCGTGATGCCCACCCAGAATGCAGGCGAGCGCCTCGGCAAGGTGCGCCTCCCGCGGCAGCAAGGCGGCGGTGGCCAGATCGTGCCGGTCCTGTTTCAGCACCTGCGGCGGCCGAAAGGAAAACCCTGCCGATTCCAACCGCGCCCGCCCTTGCGGCCACTTGGCCTGAAAGCCGGGGATCGCCTTGCCGTAATCGTGCAAGCCAACGAGCGCGGCAAGCACCTCGGCCCCGAATTCCTGCAATGCAGAAGGGGGAACGAATCGTTCGAGCAGCACCCGCGCCACGGCAGCCACGTCGAGCAGGTGGGAAAGCAGGGAGTGGCCATGCACCGCCCCCGACTCCTCCGGTGCGCTCTTGCCCCAAAAGAACAGGCACTCCGGCTCCTGCAATGGGCTAGTAGTGCCGTTGGCCACTGAAATAACTCCCCCTCCCTCCCCCATCTTCAACCCCCAAGCTCCTCCACCGCCCCATCACGGCTCTGGTGCTAGGGAGAGGGAAAACGGCGGCGACGTCGCACGCCTCTGGCCACATCGGCCTTGCCCCAAGGTACCATGCCCCCGCCCCTCCCATGTCCATGGCAATATCGTCATGGGAAACGACGAGCATGTCAAGATATTTTGACTATCATTGCATGGGAATAAGGGGAAAGCATCGTTCGACGTAAAAGAGCCGGCCCTCAGGCCGGCTCTTTCATCCAACGGCACCGCCTTGCCCGCAGCGCGGAATTCAGTCTTCGTCCGTGCCGCCGACGAGCTGGGCTTCCAGCAGCCCAACGCGCCGTTCGAGCTCGGCGAGTTCTTGCCGCAGCTTGACGACCAGCTCGCGCTGCGCTTCGAATTCTTCGCGGGTGACGAGATCCATGCGCTCGAACATGGAGGCGAGCAGCGCCTTGGCATTCTTCTCGAAATCCTTGAGCGGACTCGTCTCGGCGAGGTGCTTGAGTTTCTGCGCGAGTTCGTCGAACATGGGGGGAGGATTCATGATGTCATCCTTGGAAGTGGCAGGGGATCGCGCCGCAGTGTATCACGCGGTCCCCCGATCGCGCCAACCGCCGCTCTTGCCGGAAAGCAATTTGTGCGCCAGCCGCACGCCCTCGACTACGCCCAACCCCCGCCCCCACCATTTCAACGCCGCCTGCGCCGTGCCGCGCCGCCCCAGGCGCCACAGGAGTGCGCCGCCGGCGAGCGCGAGCGGCACTTTCCAGCGCACGAGGGTGTGCCAGGCGTTATCGACGGGGCGCACCGCCTCGCGCCACTCGCGCGCATCCTGCATCATGCGCCGCCGGTGGGCGGCGATGCGCGCTTCCAGCTCGGCCTTGCGGGCGGCGAGTTCGTCGCGGCGCATCAGGCCCCCTCGCCCGGCTCGGCGAGCAGCTGCCGGTCGGTGGCGAGCTGCTCGAGCGTGGCACGCAGCAGGCTGCGTCGGCGCGCCAGGCGGCGCAGGCGCCAGGCGGCGAATGCGGCCCCCAGCAGAAAAACGGCAGCCACCGCCGCGATGGCGGCGAGGCGATGGGTTTCCCAGAAGGCGGCAACCACGAATACGCCGACGAAGGCCAGCCCCAAGGCAGCCAGCGCCAGGCTCAGGCCGGCAAGGAGCAAAAGATCGAAGAGCCGGGCGCGTTCTTCCTCCAGTTCGAGCACCGCCAGCCGCAGGCGCATCTCGCCGCCTTCGAGCAGATGCTCCAGGAGGCGCTTGGAGGCGCCGAAGACGCGCTCCATCGGGCCGGCGGGACGCTCCATCAGCGGCGACCCATCAGCAACCCGATCAGCATGCCCACGGCGGCCCCCAGACCGATGCTGGTCCAGGGATGCTCGCGCACGTAGCCTTCGGTCTGCTGGGCGGTGGCGCGCAGCGTGGTGCTCGCCTGCTGGTAGAACTCGGTGCCGCGCTCGGCGAGCCGCGCCCGGGTCTCCTCCAAACGGGTACGGGCGCGCTCGCGCAGCTCGCGGATCTCGCTGCTCGTCTCACCGGCGGTCGCGGCCACCAGTTCTTCGAGCGTCTGCGCCAGATGGCGCAGATCTTCCTTGAGCTTTTCTGCACTCGCTTGAGGCGTAGGTGTCGGCTGTGTTTGCACGTTTTGCTCGTTCATGGTGATTCTCCAAGAAAAAATTCAACCTGTTTCATTCTAGGCGACGGAGCCCATAAAGGCAAAAAAAACGTGCGTTGGTCGAACTTCGACGGTCAGCCGGAAGGGGTGGAACCCAGCCCAATGGGCGGCGGTGCGCGCATGACCAGTTCCCGGAATGCCTTCTCCCAATCCTCGGTGAAAGTCGCCCCCGCGAGCGGATCGGGGCGGGTACGCCAGCCCTCGTCGATCGCCGCCCAGTCTTCGGCGCTGAACACCCGCCGCGCCAAGGGGAGGATCTCCCGCTCTTCGGTGATCATGTGCTGGCGGTAGAAGTCGGCGTAACGTCCGAAGGCTTGCTTGAACGTCTCGAAACCGCCCGCCTCGCCCGCGGCATAGGCACGAAGCGCCTCCTGGAGTTCGGCCACGCGCTTTTCATTGGCGGCATGTTCCTGCTCCAGACGCGCGATCACCGCGTCGGCCTCGTGCGTCTTCTCCTTGAGCCGGGCGAAGAGAAAGCGGTCTTCCTTGGGATGATGTGAGCGTTCGGGGTATTCGGCCACATAGTGCACCATCGCGCGCAGCAGCTCGAAGTCGGGCTGCTGCCTCCCCTCTTCGATCGCCTCGATGAGGTAGCGCAACCCGTGGATGATCGCGGCGTGGGCCTGGTGTTCGTCTTCGATGCGTCGCCATGCGGTCATGGAAAAGGCTCCTTGGCGCTCAAGGCGCGAGTCGTTCTTGGTGTTTGCCCAGGCCGAGATAGGCCTCGATCACGCGCGGGTCGGTGGCGAGCTCATGGGCCGGCCCGTGCATGGTGATCTCGCCCATCTCGAGCACGTAGCCGTAGTCGGCCACCTGCAGCGCGGCACGGGCGTTCTGCTCCACCAGCAGGATGGAGACGCCGCGCTCGCGCAGGGAAGCGATGATGCGAAAAATCTCGCGCACGATGAGTGGGGCCAGCCCGAGCGAGGGTTCGTCGAGCATGAGCAGCCGCGGCTTGCCCATCAGCGCACGCCCCACGGCGAGCATCTGCCGCTCGCCGCCCGAGAGCGTGCCGGCGGCTTGGGCGCGACGCTCCTTGAGACGGGGAAAGAGGGCGTAGACTTCTTCGAGCGTGTCGCGATAGTCCCGCTCACCCCGTCGGTAGCGCTGGAAGGCGCCGAGCACGAGGTTGTCCTCGACGCTCATCTCTCCGAAAAGCTCGCGCTTCTCCGGCACCAGGGCCATGCCCCGCGTCACGAGGTATTCGACGTCGGGCCGTGGTTGCGGCTCGCCGTCGAAGACGATCTCGCCGCGCGAGGGCAGCAGCCCCATGACGGCCGAGAGCAGGGTCGTCTTGCCCGCCCCGTTGGGACCGATGACGGTGACGATCTGCCCGGCGCCCACCTCGATGCCGGCCTGGTGCAGCGCCTCGACCTTGCCGTAGGAAACGCACAGCCCACGCACCTCGAGCAGCGGCCTCGTGTCGGCGTTCATTGCACCCCTCCCAGATAGGCTTCGAGTACGGCCGGATCCTGCTGCACTTCTTCCGGCAGCCCTTCGGCGATTTTCTGCCCGAATTCCATGACGACGACCCGATCGGCCAGCCCCATGACGAAGTCCATGTCGTGCTCCACGAGCAGAATGCCCATGCCCTCGGCGCGCAGCCGGTCGAGCAGCTCGGCGAGCGCCTGCTTCTCTTTGTGGCGCAGGCCGGCGGCGGGCTCGTCGAGCAACAACAGGCAGGGGTCGGCACACAGCGCGCGGGCGATCTCGACGATGCGCTGCTGGCCGAGCGCGAGCGCGCCGGCCTCGGTGAAGCGATGCTCCCACAGCCCCACCCGCTCGATCTGGCGGGCTGCTTCGGCAAGCAGGCGTGCTTCCTCCTTGCGCTCCAGATGCAGCATGGCGGCGAACACGCCGGCATGTCCGCGCAGATGCGCCCCGAGCGCGACGTTCTCGAGCACCGAGCGATTGGACAGCAGGCGAACGTGCTGGAAGGTCCGGCTCATACCCATGCGCGCGATCTCGCGCGAGGTCTTGCCGGTGACGTCCTCGCCGAGGAAGAAGATCTTGCCTTCGGTGGGCGTATCGACCCCGGAGAGCTGGTTGAACAGGGTGCTCTTGCCCGCCCCGTTGGGGCCGATGAGGGCGAGGATTTCGCCGGCCTTGACGGTGAGGCTCATCTTGTCGTTCGCCACCAGCCCGCCGAAACGCTTGGTAATCTCGCGCGCTTCCAGGATCACCGTGCCGCGCTGCGGCTTGGGGCGCTGCGGCAGCGGCTCGAGGGTCGAATCGAGCGAGCGCGGTGAGGGCACCACCGGCGCCCAGCGCAGCACGATGGGCCATAGCCCCTGGCGGGCGCGGTGCAGCACCAGCACCATCAGCAGGCCGAAGACGATCACCTCGAAGTTGCCGCTCTGCCCCAGCAGCTGCGGCAGCCAGTCCTGCAGCCATTGCTTGGCGAGCGTGATGACGAGCGCCCCCACGATCGCGCCCCAGACGTAGCCCGATCCGCCGATCACCGCCATGAAGAGGTACTCGATGCCGATGTTGATGCCAAAAGGGGAAGGGTTGACGAAGCGCTGCAGGTGCGCATACATCCAGCCGGCCACGCAGGCGAGCACCGCGGCCACGACGAAGATCACCATCTTCTGGCGCGAGGTGTCTACCCCCATCGCCTCGGCCATCACCAGGCCGCCGCGCAAGGCGCGGATCGCCCGCCCTTCGCGCGAGTCGAGCAGGTTGCTGATCATCCAGATCGCCGCGAGCAGCACGACCCAGGCGAGGTAATAGAAGTGCGCCGGATCGATCAGTTCGAACCCGAAGAGCGAGATCGGCGGCAAACCGCCCATGCCGGTGTGCCCGCCGAGCCATTCGAGGTTGCCAAAGAGGAAGAAGAGGCTGATGCCCCAGGCGATGGTACCCAGCGGCAAGTAGTGCCCGGACAGGCGCAGAGTGATGGAACCGATCACCAGCGCCGCCACCAGGGTGAGCACGAGTCCGACGATGAGCCCGCCCCAGGGGGAGCCCTGCGCCCAGGCAAGCCATGCCGGCAGATTCTGCGACGTGGTGACCACGGCGGTAGCGTAGGCTCCCAAGCCGACGAAGGCGGCCTGGCCGAAGCTGGTGAGCCCGCCGATGCCGGTGAGCAGCACCAGGCCCAAGGCCACGAGTGCGTAGAGGGCGATGTAGTCGAGCAGGCTCACCTGGAAAGGACGCAGCACGAGCGGCGCGAGGATGACCACGGCGACGAAGGCCGCGAGCACCCCGCGAGAGGGAATGCCTCGCCGGCCGGCGAGCGGTTCGGCGGGGGAAAGCGCTTTCGTCATTCTTCCTCCTCCTCGACGTGGTGGGTGCGCAGCGAGCGCCAGAAGAGCACGGGAATGATGAGCGTGAAGACGATCACCTCCTTGTAGGCGCTCGCCCAGAAGGAGCTGAACGATTCGAGCAGCCCCACCAGGAGCGCTCCGGCCGCGGCGGCCGGATAGGCCGCGAGCCCGCCGATGATGGCGGCAACGAACCCCTTGAGCCCGATGAGGAAACCCGTATCGTAGTAGATGGTAGTGATGGGACTGACGAGGATGCCGGAGACCGCGCCGATCGCCGCGGAAAGCATGAGCGTGAGCCGGCCGGCGAGGTTGGGCGAGATGCCCATGAGACGCGCCCCGTTGCGGTTGACGGCAGTGGCGCGCAGCGCCTTGCCGTAGATCGTGCGGCTGAAGAACTGTGCCAGCAGCACGATGAGGGCAAGCGAAGCCCCCACCACCCAGATCGCCTGACCGGGGATGCGCAAGGGTCCGACGAGGAAATTCTCGTCCCACAACGGCAGGGTACGGTAGCCCTCGGCGCCGAACATCCACAACCCCAGGCCGACGAGGGCCACGTGCACCGCCACCGCCACGATGAGCAGCACCAGCACCGGTGCGGAAGCGATCGGTTGGAAGAAGACGCGAAACATCATGGGTCCGAGCGGCACGATCAAGGCAAGCGTGAAGGCGATGCGCCCCCATTGGCCGGCCTCGCGCCAGTCGATGGTCGCCGCAAGCGCCCAGAGGACCAAGGGATAGGCAAGGTTCCAGCCGAGCACCTGCAGGCGGTAGCGCCAGTCGTGGCGCGCCACGAGCGCGCCCGCCTCCATGACGCACACGGCCAGCCCTGCGGCGAGCACCAGCCACACGGTTCCGGGAAAGCGCCCGTTCTCGAGCATGGCCAGCGTGAGCGCCGCAAACGCGACGAACTCCCCTTGCGGAATGAAAATGATGCGCGTGACGGTAAAGACCAGCACCAGGGCGAGCGCGAGCAGCACGTAGACTGCCCCGTTGACGATGCCGTCCTGCGTCAGGATCAACGCGATCGATGAATCCATGGATACGATCCTCGCTGCCCGCCGCCTCGAGGGCGGCGGGTCGATGGGTGTTCTATCCTCGGATCGGGCGGCGATTCAGCCCGACCGGTTCCTCAGGGGATGTACTTCCATTGCCCGCTTTCGATGCGCAACATCACGCGGGCGCGGTGATCGAGCCCAAGGTGATCGGTCGGGCTCATGGTGTAGACCCCGTTGGCGGCCGGGACCTCTTTGAGGTGCTCGATCGCGTCGCGCAGCGCGGCGCGGAATTCGGGCGTGCCGGGTTTGGCCTTGGCGAGTGCCTCGGGCAGCGCCGCCGCGAGCAGCTTGCCGGCGTCCCAGACGTAGGAGCCGAACTGCGTCACCGAACCCTTGCCGTACTTGGACTCGTAGAGCTGGAAGTACTCCACGCCAGCGGCTTTGGCCGGGTGACTGTCAGGCAGCTGGGGGGCCACGACCACGGGGCTGGACGGCAGGAAAGTTCCTTCGCAGTCGCGCCCGCACACGCGCAGGAAGTCGGGGTTCACCACGCCGTGGGTCTGGTAGATCTTTCCGGCATAACCGCGCTCCTTGAGCGTCTTCTGCGGCAGCGCCGCCGGCGTGCCGGAGCCGGCGATGAGCACCGCGTCCGGCTTGGCGCCGACGATCTTGAGCACCTGCCCCGTCACCGAGGTGTCGGTGCGGTTGTAGCGCTCGTTGACCACCAGCTGCAGCCCCTTGGCCGCGGCGGCCTCGCTGAAGCTCTGGTACCAGCTCTCGCCATAGGCGTCGGAGTAGCCGATGAACCCGACGGTCTTCACACCGTTGGCCGCCATGTGCTCGACGATGGCTTCGGTCATCATGCGGTCGCTCTGCGGCGTCTTGAACACCCAATGCCGTTTCTCGTCGACCGGAGAGATGACCTTGTCCCCGGCAGCAAACGAGATCATCGGCACCTTGGCCTCGGCCACCACGTCGATCATCGCCAGCGCATTCGGGGTGATGGACGAGCCCATCACCAGATCGACTTTGTCTTCGGTGATGAACTTACGGGTGTTATTGACGGCGGTGGTGGTGTCGGACGCGTCGTCGAGCACGATGTACTCGATCTTCTGCCCCGCCATTTCTTTCGGCAGCATCTCCACGGTGTTCTTCTCCGGGATGCCAAGCGAGGCGGCCGGCCCCGTGGCCGAGACCGTCACTCCCACCTTCACCTGCGCCTGCGCCAGCGTCCCGCCAAGGGCCAGCGCCAAACCTAGGATGATGCGTTTTTTCGTCTTCATGTTTCCCCCTCCTCCGTTTCACTGCAATGAACCCTTCAGCGGACGTACTTCCACGCTCCCTGCTCGATCCGCACGATGACCCGCGCCCGTCGGTCGAGCCCGAGATGATCAGTCGGGCTCATGGTGAATACCCCCATGGCCGCATGCACTTCCTTCAAGTGCTCCAGAGCGTCACGCAGCGCGACGCGGAATTCGGGCGTACCGGGCTTGGCCTTGGTGAGCGCCTCGGGCAGCGCCGCCGCGAGCAGTTTGCCCGCATCCCACACGTGCGCTCCGAAGGTAGACACCGAGCCTTTGCCGAATTTTTCTTCATAGGCGCGAACGTATTCCATCGCCGACGGTTTGACCGGATGATCGTCTGGCAGCTGTGCCGCCACCAGCACCGGCCCGGCCGGAAGAAAAGTTCCTTCGCAGTCGCGCCCGCACACGCGCAGGAAATCGTTGTTGGCCACCCCATGGGTCTGGTAGATTTTTCCGGCGTAGCCGCGCTCCTTGAGCGTCTTCTGCGGCAGCGCCGCTGGCGTGCCGGAGCCGGCGATGAGCACCGCGTCCGGCTTGGCGCCGACGATCTTGAGCACCTGCCCCGTCACCGAGGTGTCGGTGCGGTTGTAGCGCTCGTTGACCACGAGCGAGAGGCCCGCCGCGTCGAGCGCGGCCTTGAAGTTCTCGAACCAGCCTTCGCCGTAGGCATCGGAAAAACCGATGAAACCGACGGTCTTCACACCGTTGGCCGCCATGTGCTCGACGATGGCCTCGGCCATCATGCGGTCGTTCTGCGCCGTCTTGAACACCCAGCGGCGCTTGTCATCGACCGGGGAGACGATCTTCTCGCTGGCGGCAAAGGCGATCATCGGCACCTTGGCCTCGGCCACCACGTCGATCATCGCCAGGGCGTTGGGCGAGACCGTCGAACCCATCACCATATCGACCTGATGTTCGGTGATGAACTTGCGGGTATTACTGACGGCAGTGGTGGTGTCGGATGCGTCGTCGAGCACGAGGTACTCGATTTTCTGCCCGGCGATCTCGCGCGGCAGAAGGTCCACCGTATTCTTCTCCGGCACGCCGAGCGAGGCGGCCGGCCCGGTGGCCGACACCGTCACACCCACTTTCACCTGCGCCTGCGCCAGGGAGCAACCGAGCGCCAGGACGAGGCCCATGACTAGACTTTTCTTCTTCATCTGCGTCTCCCCCTTTTTTAGGATTTCGTATGCTTCTCCCGCCGTGGCGGGATGAGGCGAAGAAGAAATTATCACAAATCTAATCGATTTGACAATGTATAAATTTTATCGCATGCGTTCGATCACCATGGCGATGCCTTGTCCCACACCGATGCACATCGTCGCCAGACCGTAGCGGCCGTCGCGCCGCTCGAGCTCACGCGCAAGGGTGAGCACCAGACGGGCCCCGGAGGCACCCAGCGGATGGCCCAGCGCGATCGCGCCGCCGTTGGGGTTGACGTGTTCCGCGTCGTCGGGCAAGCCCAGCTGGCGCAATACCGCCAGCGCCTGGGCGGCGAAGGCTTCGTTGAGCTCGATCGCATCGATGCGTGCAAGACTCAGCCCCGCACGCTCGAGTACCTTGCGCGAGGCCGGCGCCGGGCCGATGCCCATGATGCGCGGTTCCACTCCCACGGTGGCCATGGCGACGATGCGCGCCATCGGTCGCAGCCCGTAACGCGCCACCGCCGCTTCGCCGGCGACGAGCACCGCCACGGCGCCGTCGTTCACGCCCGAGGCATTTCCGGCGGTGACGGTGCCCTCGGGCTTGACCACACCCTTGAGCTTGGCGAGCGTCTCGAGCGAGGTCTCGGGGCGGGGATGTTCGTCGCGCGCCACTGGCACTTTCTCGCCTTTCCTGCCCGCCGGAACCTCTACCGGCACGATCTCGCCGTCGAAGAAGCCACGCGCAGCCGCATCGGCGTAGCGACGCTGACTGCGCAGGGCAAAGGCGTCCTGGTCGGCGCGCGCGATGCCGAACTGCTCGGCCACGTTCTCGGCGGTCTCGGGCATGGAGTCGATGCCGTAGCGCGCCTGCATCTTCGGGTTGACGAAGCGCCAACCGATGGTGGTATCTTCAATTTTGGCGCTGCGCGAGAAGGCGCTCTCGGCTTTGCCCAGGACGAAGGGCGCGCGCGTCATGCTCTCGACTCCGCCGGCGATCATCAATTCGGCCTCGCCGCAGGCGATCGCCCGGGCGGCAGTGCCGATCGCGTCCATGCCCGAGCCGCACAGCCGGTTGATGGTCGCGCCGGGAATCGTCTGCGGCAGACCGGCGAGCAGCGCCGCCATACGGGCGACGTTGCGGTTGTCCTCGCCGGCCTGGTTGGCGCAGCCGAAATAGACGTCGTCGACCGCTTCCCAATCGACCTTCGGCTGGCGCGCCATGAGCGTGGCGATCACGTGGGCGGCGAGATCATCGGGGCGGACTTGGGCGAGCGCACCGCCGTAGCGCCCGATGGGGGTGCGAATGCCGTCACAGAGATAGACCGCGCGATCCTTCATCCTCGTTCTCCTTGTAGGGTAGGCACGGCTGCCTCGTCCGTGCCTCGTAATCGTTCGGGCGCCATGGCGAAGCGCTGCATCAGGTCTTCGCGTTTGGCGAGCGCATGCACGCCGGCTACGAACATCGTCGTCACGATCGGGGCCATGGCTTCATAACTGAGGGGGCCATCGGGGCGCAGCCAGGTAAAGGTCCAGTTGATCATGCCGAAGAGCACCATGGTCACCGGTTTGAGCAGCGCCGTGGCGGCGAGCTCCGGTTCCAGCGCCGCGAGCACGCCCGCAAAGGCCCGTACCACCTGGCGCTGCTTCTCCAGCACCGGTTCGCGCAGCGGTTCGGGCAGATGCTTGACGTCCTGCACCAGCACGATGTGCCGATACTGCGAATGGCGATATTCTTCGAGAAAGCGGGCGATGAGGCGCTCGAGCACCACGCCGGCTTGGGCAGGGGAAGCCGGCGGTTCACTTCCGAGCGATTCCTCGACGATGGCCACCAGGCGCTCGACGTAGGACAGGGCCACGTCGAAGAGGATGTGCTCCTTGTCCTGATAATAATGGTAGAGGAGCGCCTTCGATACGCCGCAAGCCTGGGCGAGCGAGGCCATGGATGCGGCGTGAAAGCCCGCTTCGGCAAAAAGCATCGCCGCCTTTTCCAGGATCTCGCTGCGCTGCTGTTCGAAGGATTCACTGCGTTTGCGGGCCATCGCCGCTCCCTTGCGTCGTCATGGATCGAGGCCGTAGCATAACTGCGGCGACCGCGATCCGTGCCGCACTCAGTCTTTCGGACGCCGGTCGATCACGCGCCGCGCCTTGCCCACCGTCACGCGCTCGATGGAATAAGGCTCGCCGACGATGACGTTGGCCGACACGCCGATGAAGGTCTTGATGAGGTGGGCGAGCTCCTTGGCGAGCGCCTGCTTCTGCTCCGGATGGCGACCGACGCCTTCCTCGGGATTGATCTCGACCTTGACGGTGAGCCGGTCGAGATAGCCCTCTTTCTCCACCTCGAGCACGTAGTGCGGTGCGAGCTTGGGAATGCGCAGGATCAGCTCCTCGACCTGGGTCGGGAAGACGTTGACGCCGCGGATGATGAGCATGTCATCGGTGCGGCCGGTGATCTTGGCCATGCGGCGCATGGAACGCGCCGTAGGCGGCAGCAGGCGCGTGAGATCGCGCGTACGGTAGCGGATCATCGGCAGGCCTTCCTTGGTGAGCGTCGTGAACACGAGCTCGCCCTCGGCGCCGTCTGGCTGCACCTCGCCGGTGACCGGATCGATGATCTCGGGATAGAAATGGTCTTCCCAGATGGTCGGCCCGTCCTTGGTTTCGACGCATTCGCAGGCCACCCCCGGCCCCATCACCTCCGAGAGCCCATAGATGTCCACCGCATCCAACCCGCCGCGCTCTTCCATCGCCCGTCGCATCGCATCGGTCCAGGGTTCGGCGCCGAAGATGCCCACTTTGAGCGAGCAGGTGCGGGGATCGATGCCCAGGCGCTCCATTTCGTCGAACACCGTCATCATGTACGAGGGCGTGACCATGATGATGTCGGGTTTGAGATCCATGATCATCTGGATCTGCTTCTCGGTCTGACCGCCAGACATGGGGATGACGGTACAGCCGAGACGCTCGGCACCGTAGTGCGCTCCCAGCCCGCCGGTGAAGAGTCCGTAACCGTAGGCCACGTGGACGATGTCACCGGGTCGGCCGCCGGCGGCGCGGATCGAACGGGCGACGACGTCGGCCCAGGTGTCGATGTCTTTCTTGGTGTAGCCCACCACCGTGGGCTTGCCCGTGGTGCCGCTGGAAGCGTGGATGCGGACGATCTTCTCGCGCGGCACGGCAAACATGCCATAAGGATAGTTGTCGCGCAGGTCGTATTTCGTCGTGAAGGGGAACTTCGCCAGATCTTCCAGCGATTTCAGATCGTCGGGATGCACCCCGTGCTCGTCGAAGCGCTTGCGGTAGTGCGGCACGTTCTCATAAGCGTGGCGAACGCTCCATTTGAGCCGTTCGAGCTGGAGCGCACGCAGCTCGTCGAGGCTGGCGGTTTCGATCGGCTCCAGATCGCCGGGAGCGGGTTTCTTCACAGGCATGGTCATCTCCTCCTTTCCCTCTTCCTCTTCGTTCGTCGTGTGGGGCAGCCGCGTCAGTCGAGTTCGACCACCGCCCGCCCCTTCAAGCGGTAAGACTTGCCGCGCATCACGGCCACCAGCTCGCCGCGCTGGTTGGTGATGCCGACGTCGTAGACGCCGGTACGTCCGGCCAGCGCGACTTCGCGCCCCTCGGCGGTGAGCACGTCGCCTTCGCGCACCGGCGCGAGAAACTCGGTGGCCAGGCCGGAAGCGACCGTCATCTCGTTGTAACTGTTGCAGGAATACGCAAAGGCGGTATCGGCCAGCGTGGTGACGATGCCGCCGTGGCAGATGGCGAAGCCATTGAGCATGTCACGGCGCACGACCATCTCCATCTTGGCGTAACCCGGCGCGATCTCCAGCAGCCGGATGCCGAGATTCTGCGCGCAGTGATCGTGCTCGTACATGCCGGCGCCGACGGCCTCGGCCACTTGCTGCGGGTCGAGCCCAGCGGTGAGATCCCGATATGAAGCTTCCGTCACTTCCTTTCTCCTTCGTCGCCGCTGGCGAGCGGCCGTCCGTTCCAGAGGTGCCGCCGCAAGAGCGGCGAGACCCGGTAGCGATCTTCGCCGTAGAGCTCGGCGAGCCGATCGAGCAGACCGACGATGCGCGCCACGCCCGTTGCCTCTCCCCAGGCGAGCGGCCCAAGCGGATAGTTCGTGCCGTAGCGCATGGCGGTATCGATGTCGCGCGGCGTGCCGATGCCGGCGAGCACGGCGTCGGCCGCCTCGTTGGCGAGCATGGCCACGGTGCGCGCGAGAATCAGCCCGGCGACGTCGTCGAGCGGGGTTACGGCGATTCCCGCCCGCTGCAGCAGCCCGAGCGCGCATGCCCAGGAATCCTGCGCACAACCGTCGGCCCGCGCCAGCGCCGCGCGCGGCGTCTGTGCCCAATCGCGCGCCCAGTCGAGCACGACGACGTCGGCATGGCCGTACTCGTGCGCGAGGCGCGTGGCCGTGCGTCCGTCGGTGGGCACGATCCAGACGTCTGCAGCCTCGATCCGCACGGGTCCGGCATCGGCGGGCCGTCGGTGCACCACCACGCCGGCGGCAGCGAGCCGCTCGAGCAGCGCAGAGAAGGGGCCGAACTCGCCCACGGCGGCGACGGCAGAAGGCGCCCGATCGAGGCATGGCGGGGCTTCGGCCGCGGCGGGACGCTGCGCTCCTGCGGCGTAGTCGTAGAACCCCCGTCCGCTCTTGCGCCCGAGCCGTCCGGCCCAGACCAGCTCCTGCTGGATGAGGCTGGGCTGGAAGCGCTTGTCGTAGAAATAGGCCGACCACACGGATGAGGTGACGGCGAAATTGACATCGTGTCCGATGAGATCCATCAGCTCGAAGGGCCCCATGGGAAAGCCCCCCGCCTCGCGTACGATCGCATCCAGCGTGGCACAGTCGGCCGCTCCCTCGGCGAGCACGCGCAAGGCCTCGGCATAGAAGGGACGGGCCACGCGATTGACGATGAACCCCGGCGTGGAGCGCGCCATCACGGCGATCTTGCCCCAGCGCACGGCGGTGTCCCTAATGGCTTGCGCCACTTCCGGTGCCGTGGCCAGACCGCTCACCACCTCCACCAGCTTCATGCGCGTAGGCGGATTGAAGAAATGCATGCCAACCACCCGCTCGGGGCGCGCGAGCGGAGCGGCGATGGCGGTGATCGACAGCGAAGACGTGTTGGTGGCAAGGATCGCCTGAGGCGGTACCAGGGGTTCGAGCGAAGCGAAGAGCACCCGCTTCACCTCCAGATCCTCGACGATCGCCTCGATCACCAGCCGCACCTGCGAGGCGACGCTCTGCGGTTCGGCCACCGCCCGGATACGATCGCGGATCGCGCTCGCCTCTTCGGCGCTCATCCGCCCCTTGCGCACCCCGCCATCGAGCTCTTCGGCGATCGCCGTGAGCGCGCGCCGGCGGGCCTCCTCGCTCACGTCGGAAAGAAACACCAGATGGCCGGCACTCGCCGCCACCAGGGCGATCCCGCGCCCCATCGCCCCGGCGCCGACCACCAGCACGGCCTCGCCGGGCGCGAGGGCCGCGCCCCCTTCGCGTTCTTGCATCGTCTCCTCCCCCTCAGCGTCCGCGGAAGCGCGGTTGGCGTTTCTCGAGGAACGCCTGCACCCCTTCCCGATAATCCTCGCTGCGCCCACAGGCCGACATCAGGTCGCGCTCGAGATCGAGCTGCGTGGCCAGATCGTTCGTGCCGCTGACGAGCAGGGCTTTCTTCGTCATGGCATAGCCGAACGTGGGGCCTTGTGCGAGGCGCTCGGCCACCTCGCGCACCGTGGGCAACAGCGCCTCGTCCTCGACGCATTTCCAGATGAGCCCCCAGCGCTCGGCCTCTTCGGCGGAGAGTTTCTCGCCGAGCAGCGACAGCCCCATGGCACGCGCCAGCCCCACCAGACGCGGCAGCACCCAGGTGCCGCCGGTATCGGGGATGAGCCCCAGCTTGGCGAAGGATTCGATGAAAGAAGCCGAGCGCGCGGCGAAGACGAGGTCGCAGGCCAGCGCCAGGTTGGCTCCGGCACCAGCGGCCACGCCATTGACCGCGGCGATCACCGGCAGCTCGAGCCGGCGCAGGCGCAGCACGAGCGGCTTGTAGTTCTTTTCGATCGACTCGCCCAGATCCGGCGCCTGCGCGCCCGGGGCCACTGCCCGGTCGGACAGGTCCTGCCCGGCGCAAAAGCCTCGTCCGGCACCGGTGATCACCAGCACCCGGATCGTGCCTTCGGCGCGACCCGCCTCGACGCGATCGAGCGCGGCGCGCAGCTCCTCGTGCATGCGCGTGGTAAAGCTGTTGAGGCGCTCGGGCCGGTTGAGCGTGAGCCAGGCTACCGCCTCGCGCACTTCCAGCAGGATCGTCGGCCCTTCGGCCGCCGTGGTCTCCGCCATGTCGTCTCCTCCCCCTCATCAATTTTTTTGACCGACCGTTCGATCAATAATATACTTGATCCAGGTCAAGGGATCAAGACGTTTTTCAAAAATAGCGAATCGTTTTACCTTAACATAACCCGAATCACCGAAGGAGACGCTCCATGACCCATCCGCTCTTCGAAAAACACCAGGCTCTGCTCGAACAGGCGCTCGAAGCGATCGCCCGCCGTGGCTACTGGACCCCTTTCCCCGAAATGCCCAGCCCCAAAATTTACGGGGAGACGGCGCTCGAAGAGGGCAAAGCCGCCGTGCTCGGCCTCCACGGCCAGCGGTTTTCCCTTGAAGGTCAGCCGGGCACCGGCGAGTGGATCGCCCCGGAGCGCTCGCCTTATGGAGTGGAGCTGAACGTCTCCTATCCGGTGAGCGAGCCCGAGTCGCTGGTGGCCGCTGCACGCAAGGCGCAGGACGACTGGCAAAAACTTGGCCCCAAAGGACGGGTGGGCTTGCTGCTCGAAGCCCTCGTGCGTTTGAACCGGCGCAGCTTCGAACTGGCGCACGCCGTGATGTACACCACCGGCCAGGGCTGGATGATGGCTTTCCAGGCGGGCGGCCCGCATGCGCAGGATCGCGGGCTGGAAGCAGTGACTTACGCTTGGGACGAAATGCGCCGTATCCCCGAAACCGCCCTGTGGGAAAAGCCCCAAGGCAAGAATCCGCCGATCCGCATGGAAAAACGCTATGAGATCGTCGGACGCGGCCCGGCGGTGGTGATAGGCTGTGGCACTTTCCCCACCTGGAACACCTATCCGGGCCTGTTCGCGGCGCTCGCCACCGGCAACCCCGTCATCGTCAAACCGCACAGCAACGCGATTCTGCCAGCCGCGCTCACCGTACGCGTGCTGCGCGAGCTGCTCACCGAACAGGGACTCGACCCGAACGTGGTGCAGCTGGCCGTCTTCGCCCAGCGGGAGCACACGCAACGGCTCGTCACCCACCCGGAGGTGAAATCCATCGATTTCACCGGCGGCTGCGCCTTCGGCAACTGGCTGCTCGAGCATTGCCGCCAGGCCCAGGTGTATGCGGAACTGGCCGGCGTCAACACGGTGGTGATCGAATCGACCGACGACTACCAAGGCATGCTGCGCAACCTCGCCTTCACCCTGTCGCTCTACTCGGGGCAGATGTGCACCACGACGCAGGCGATCCTGGTGCCGGCAGGCGGCATCGACACCAACGAAGGGCACAAATCCCATGAGGACGTCGGCCGCGATCTCGCCCGGGCGATCGAGGCACTGCTCACCGACGTCAAGGTGGCCACGGCCGTGCTCGGCGCCATCCAGTCGGAGGAGACCCTGCGACGCATCGAAGAGGCCGCCTCCGGCGCCTTCGGTCGCGTTCTGCTGGCCCCGCGGCGCATCGAGCACCCGGAATTCCCGCGGGCGCAGGTGCGCACGCCGGTGCTCGTCGCCTGTGAAGCCAAGGATGAAGCGGCCTACATGGAAGAGCGCTTCGGCCCCATCGCCTTCGTGGTGGCGGTGCCCGACGCGGCCCAGGCGGCCTCGCTCGCCGAGCGCATCGTGCGGGAGCATGGTGCCCTCACGCTGGGTGTGTATTCGACCAAAGCCGAATACCAGCAGACGATGGTCGAAGTGAGCTGCCGCGCCGGCGTGGCCTTGTCGCTGAATCTCACCGACGGGGTCTACGTCAACCAGTCGGCTGCCTTCTCCGACTACCACGGCACCGGCATGAACCCGGCAGCCAATGCGAGCTACGCCGACTCCGCCTTCGTCGCCAACCGCTTCCGCGTGATCCAGCGTCGCTGGCACGTGTCCTGATTTTTTCATGCCGCGGCGCCGGGTCGAAGAATATCCGGCGCTGCACGGAGAAAAGCCATGCCCTGCTATGAAATCGACGGCCTCAAGCCCGTCGTCCATCCCGACGCCTACGTCCATCCCGACGCCGTGCTGATCGGCGACGTGCACATCGGCCCCGGCGTCTATGTGGCACCGCTCGCGAGCCTGCGCGGCGACTTCGGCCGGCTCATCGTGCATGCCGGCGCCAACATCCAGGACTGCTGCGTCATGCACGGCTTCCCCGGCATCGACACCGTGGTCGAGGAAGACGGCCACATCGGGCACGGGGCGATCCTGCACGGCTGCCGTATCCGGCGCAACGCGCTCGTGGGCATGAATGCGGTGATCATGGACGAGGCGGAAGTGGGGGAATCGGCCATCGTCGCCGCGGCCGCCTTCGTCAAAGCCGGCATGACGATCCCGCCGCGCAGCCTCGCCGTGGGCGCTCCGGCCAAGGTGGTACGCGAGCTGAGCGAAGAGGAGCTAAACTGGAAAATCAGCGGCACGCAGACTTACCAGGAACTCACGCGCCGCAGCCGCGCCACCCTGCGCCCGTGCACGCCGCTGCCCGAGGCCGAGCCCGACCGAAAACGGTTCGAGAAGGAAGGAGTCGTGCCCTTGGTGGCACTGCGCAACAAATGAACCCGGGAGCCGCATGACGCAACGCATCGATCCTCACCTCTGGCAACGCCACGCTTGGATGAACCGCCTGCAGACGGCGGTGCTGGTGGTCGTGCTCGCCACGCTGCTCGCCACCGTCGGCTGGCTGCTGTGGGGCAATGACGGCATCCTCTACATGCTCGTCTTCTGCGCCGTGTCGCTCGTGCTGCAGCCGCTCGCCGGCCCCGAGCTGGTGCTGCGCCTCTACCGCGCTCAACCCATCGCCCCGGGCGAAGCGCCCGAGCTCCATACCCTCGTCGAGCGGCTCGCCGCGCGTGCCAACCTGCCGCGCGTGCCGCGGCTGTACTTCGTCGACACGCCCATCGTCAATGCCTTCAGCGTGGGCAGCCGCAATGATGCCGCCATCGCCCTCACCTCGGGGCTGCTCGCCCGGCTCGATCTGCGCCAGATCACCGGCGTGCTCGCGCACGAGGTGGCGCACATCGCCCACGGCGACGTGCGGGTCATGAGCCTGGCCGATTCCCTCACGCGCATGACGAGCGTGCTCTCGCTCACCGGCCAGATCCTGCTGCTGGTCAACCTGCCGCTGCTGCTCGTGGGCGCGGCGGTGGTGAATTGGCTGGCGGTGGCGCTGCTCGTCTTCGCGCCGCAGATCGCCATGCTCGTGCAGCTGGGCCTGTCGCGGGTGCGCGAATACGACGCCGACCTGGCAGCGGTCGCCCTTACAGGCGACCCCGAAGGGCTCGCCTCGGCGCTCATGGCCATCGAACGCGCCCATCGTGGCTGGCGCGCCTGGCTCTTCCCTGGATGGGGCTCTCCCGAACCCTCGTGGCTGCGCACCCATCCGGCCACGGAAGATCGCGTGCGCCGGCTGCTCGAACTCGCGCGCCGCATACCGCCTCCGGGGCACGACGCCGGCGCCCCTCCGTCCTTTCCTCCTCCCTCTTCATCCGCGCCGCGCTACCGCCCCGGCAGCGGGCTGTGGTATTGAGCGCGCGAAACCTTACGATACGAATCGCCCGCCGGGCGAGATACGGTACCGACGATCCCCGGTGATAATGGCGGGATGTCCTCGAGCAGGAGTCCGACGATGCCGTGCACCGCGCTTGCGCCGGCACCTCTTCGCCCGATGAGGCGACGCCCATGATCCCGGCGGGCTGGCGCCGCTTCCTTCTTGCGGCATTGATCCTGCTGCTCGCCACGGGCGGCTACTTCGCCTGGCGGCATCGCCAAGGCGCAACCGAAGACTACCCCACCGCCAAGGCCGCCCGCGGCAGCATCCGCGAAACGGTCTCGGCCTTGGGCGTGCTCGCCCCGTCGGAATACGTCGACGTCGGCGCCCAGGTCTCGGGGCAGCTCATCGAGCTCAAGGTCGGTCTAGGGGACGAGGTCAAGGAAGGTCAACTCATCGCCCAAATCGACCCAACGCAGTACGCGGCCCAGGTCGCCGTCGACCGGGCCACCATCGCCGATCTCACGGCCCAGCTCGCCAGCTGGGAGGCAAAACTGACGCTGGCCAAGTGGACCTGGCAGCGCAACGTCCAGCTTGCCCCGCAGGGCGGCGCCACCGAGCAGGCGCTCGAGCAGAGCCGCTCCGACCTCAAAGTGGCCGAAGCCACCATCGCCTCCCTGAAGGCGCAGATCGACAAGGCCAAGGCGACGCTCAAGGTCGACGAGGCCAACCTCGACTACACCCGCATCACCGCCCCGATCTCCGGCATCGTCATGACGCCCACCAGCGCCGCCTATGGCAACAACTGGAGCAAACTGGACATCGCCCACGTTGGCCAGGTGCTCAACAACCGGCAGAACGCCCCGGTGCTGCTGCGCATCGGCAAGCTCGAGCGCATGATCGTGCGCGCCCAGGTCTCGGAAGCCGACGTGCCGCGCCTCTCGCTCGGCATGCCGGCCTATTTCACCACCCTGGGGCGCCAGGACCGACGCATCGACGCCACCCTGCAGAGCCTGGAGATGACGCCCGAGCTCATCAACGGCGCCATCTTCTACGACGCCGTGCTCGAAGTTCCCAATCCCGATCGCGCCCTGCTGCCGCAGATGTCGGCCCAGGTCTTCTTCATCGTGGCCCAGGCCGACGACGCGCTCACCGTGCCGCTGGCCGCGCTCTCTTCGGTTCAGCGCAGCAGCGGCATCCGCTTGCCTGGCTGCCCGCCGCGCGCGCCGGCCGGCACCGACTGCGTGTTCGTGATGGCCCAGGGCAGGATGCAGCCGCGTACCGTGAAAATCGGCATCAAGGACGAGGTCAGCGCCCAGATCCTGGACGGCCTGAGCGAGGGCGAAGACGTCGTCATCGGCACGCCCTCGCTCGCCCCTCGTGGGGCCGGCCCCCGCAGCGGAGGCGGCAATGCCGGACGCTGAAACCCCTACCGTCGCCCCCCTCATCGAACTGCACGACATCGTCAAGCGCTTCACGCAGGGCGAGATCACCGTCGAAGTGCTGCACGGCATCTCCCTCTCCATCTGGGCCGGCGAGTTCGTGGCCATCATGGGCGCCTCCGGCTCGGGCAAGACGACGCTCATGAACATAATCGGCTGCATGGACCGTCCCAGTGCCGGGCGCTACCTCCTCGCGGGCCGTGACGTGGCCGAACTCGACGCTGACGCGCTCGCCCAGCTGCGCCGCTCCACCTTCGGCTTCATCTTCCAGCGCTACAACCTGCTCAGCAACGCCACCGCCCTGGAAAACGTCGAAGTCCCGGCGATCTATGCTGGGCTGCCCGCTGCCGCACGCCGGGAGCGCGCCAAGGCGCTGCTCACCCGGCTCGGCCTGGGCGAGCGGCTCGACTACCCCCCCTCGCGCCTGTCGGGCGGGCAGCAGCAGCGCGTCTCGATTGCGCGGGCGCTCATGAACGGCGGGCGGGTGATCCTCGCCGACGAACCGACCGGGGCGCTCGATACCGCCAGCGGCAAGGAAGTGATGGCGCTCCTGCATGAACTGCACCGTGAGGGGCACACCGTGGTCGTCATCACGCACGACCCCAACGTGGCCCGCGAGGCCCAGCGCATCATCCGCATCCAGGATGGGCGCATCGTGGAGGACAGCGGCCCTGCGCCCGAAGCCGTCGAAGGGCGCGTCCCGACGCTTCCGCTCGCGGAGCCGCCGCGAGAGGGCCACGCCGTGCTGATGCTCGACGTGGCCGCTTCGGTGCGCACGGCGCTGCGGGCGCTGCAGGCAAACCCCCTTCGCACCCTGCTCACCTTGCTGGGCGTGATGATCGGCGTAGGTTCGGTCGTGGCGATGCTCGCCTTCGGCAACGGCGCCCGGCAGAAAGTGCTCGACCAGATCCAGGCCATGGGAACGAACCTGCTCGTGGTGCGCCCGGGCGCACCGGGCGTGCGCTACGTCGGCAGCACCATCACCACCCTGGTGGTGGCCGACGCCGAGGCGATCGCCCGACTGCCCAACGTCGAGCACGTCGTGCCCCAATCGACGAGCGCCGTGACGGTGCGTGCCGGCAACATCACCTACACCACCTCCTTGACCGCGACCAGCCCCGAATACACGCTCGCGAACGCCTGGCCGGTCGCCGTAGGGACGTTCTTCACGCAGACGCACGTGCAAGGCTATGCGCCGGTGGCCGTGCTCGGTCAGACCACCGCCCAGGCGCTCTTCGGCACCGCCAACCCCATCGGACGCTACGTGCTCATCAACAACACGCCGCTGCGCATCATCGGCGTGCTCACGCCCAAGGGCGCCGACATGATGGGCAACGACCGCGACGACATGGTTTTCGTGCCGCTCACTACGGGACAGGCGCGCATCACCGGCCAGACCTGGCTGCGCTTCATCACGGTGGAGGTGCGCGACACGGCCCTGATGGCGGCCACGCAGGCAGCGATCGAACAGCTGCTCCTGAAACGCCACCGCACGCTGGACTTCCAGGTGCGCAACATGACGGCCCTGCTCGAGCAGCAGGCCGAGACGCAGCAGACGCTCACCCTCCTGCTGGGGGCGGTGGCGCTCATCTCGCTCGTGGTGGGCGGAATCGGCGTGATGAACATCATGCTGGTGAGCGTCACCGAGCGCACGCGGGAGATCGGCGTGCGCATGGCTGTAGGGGCGAGGGCCTTCCACATCCTGCTGCAATTCGTCACCGAAGCGCTGGTGGTCTGTACGGTGGGCGGGCTCATCGGCGTGGCCGGCGGGCTCATCGTCATCGCCGTGGCCGCCTGGCTCGGTACCGCGGTGCTGATCACCGTGCCGCCCATCCTGCTCGCCTTCACCAGCGCGCTCGCCACCGGTCTCGTCTTCGGCTACCTGCCGGCCAAGCGCGCCGCCTCGCTCGATCCGGTCGTGGCCCTGAGCACGGAGTGAGCCGCATGCGCCTGCGCCCTTTCTTCCTGGCCCTGGCGACCCTACTCAGCGGCTGTGCCGTCGGCCCCGCCTACGAACGCCCCCCCGTCGAGACTCCTTCCAGCTGGCAGTCCGGCACCGCCGAAGACCGCTGGCCCGCGCCGCGGTGGTGGCGCGATTTCGGCGACCCGACGCTGGATGCGCTCGAAGAGACGGCGCTTGCCCAGAACCACGATCTGCGCGCCGCCGTCGAGCGCGTGGCCGAGGCGCGCGCCTTGCTGCAAGTGGCCGCCGCCGGGCTCTACCCTTCGCTGGATGCGAGCGCCGCGTCCTCGCGCCAGAAGAGCAGCGGCAGCAACGGCAACTCGTCTTCCATCAGCAACCGCCACCAGGCCCTGCTCAGCGCGAGCTACGAGCTCGACCTCTTCGGCTACAACCGCGCCCAGGCCGAAGCGGCCGCGGCGCGCCTGCAGGGGAGTGAATTCGACCAACGCACCGTCGAGCTGGGGGTGACCGCCCTCACCGCCAACACCTGGTTCACCCTGTCGGCACTCGAAGCGCGGCTCGCCGTTGCCCGCGAATCGCTCGACACCGCCCGCGCCATGCTCGGCGTCGTGCAGGCGCAGCGCCAGGCCGGCATGGCCACCGACCTGCAGGTCGCGCAGCAGGAACTGGAAATCGCCACGATCGAAGCGTCCATCCCCCCGCTGCAGACCCAGCGCACCCAAGCAGCGAACGCTCTGGCACTGCTGCTCGGGCGTCCGCCGGAAGACTTCGCCCCGCAGGTTACCCCCATCGCGCAACTGCGCCTGCCCAGCCCGCCCGCCGGCCTGCCGTCGGGCCTGCTCGAGCGCCGACCCGACGTGCGCAGCGCCGAAGCGGCGCTTCAGGCGGCCACCGCCGACGCGCGCGCCGCCACCGCCGCCCTCTACCCCCGGCTCGATCTCACCGCCCAGGGCGGGGGCGCGAGCAGCGCCCTGCACCAGATCCTCGACCCCGGCAGCCGCCTCTTCACGCTCGCCGCCACCCTTTCGGTCACCCTCTTCGACGGCGGACGGCTGCGCGGCGAGCTCGCCTACAGCGAAGCGCGGGTGCGCGAACTCGCCCAGACCTACCAGCAGACGCTGCTCTCCGCCTTCGGCGACGTGGAAAACGCCCTCAGCGCCCAGCGCAACGGCGACGAGGCGCTTGCCGCACAACGGCGCGCCGTGGATCAGGCGCAAAGGGCGCTGCGCATCGCCACCTTGCAATACCAGCAAGGGATGGCGCTCTATCTCGACGTGCTCACCGCCCAGCGCAGTCTGCTCGGCGCGCGCGACGCCGAGGTACAGGCACGCCTCACCCGCCTCAACGCCGCGCTCAGCCTCTACCAGGCGCTGGGCGGCGGATGGGAAGAGGTTCCGTGATGCAAGCCCTCGGATGCCGGTAAAGCGCGCATCTATGTCCGGAATTGCTGCAACATCCTGACGATCTCTTGTACCGTCCTCTCCAGCAACCGCGCCGCATCCTCGCTTTGATGGGCCAATCGTTCGAGCTGTTCGGCCATCCGGGCGATGTGGGTGATTTCGGCAACCGCTTGCTGCGTGACCTGTGCTTGGGCTTCGACGCTTCGGGGAATCTGCGCGGCTTCGGTCCCGATCGCTTCGAGTGCATGTTCGATGCCGGCGATCTCCTCGGCCGAGGCGAGCGCCTTGTGCACCGTCGTCTCGACCGTTTCCCGCCCTGCCTGTGTCTGGGCGACGGCGTGATCCACCTGGCTTTGAACCTTGCCGATCATGGCGCCGATCTCGGTCGTGGCCTGGGCGGTGCGCTCGGCGAGTTTGCGCACCTCGTCGGCGACCACGGCGAAGCCCCGACCGGATTCGCCGGCGCGCGCGGCTTCGATGGAAGCGTTGAGTGCGAGCAGGTTCGTCTGTGCGGCGATCTCGCCGATCACGTCGATGACGCTGCGCATCGAATCCATCGACCCCTTGAACGCCTCGACTTCGTGGGCGATCGCCGTCAACTCGTCAGACAATTTGCTCGTCTGTTCGGCACTGTCGCGCACCCGCGCCGTCGCCTGGCGATTGGTCGCAATCAGCGCGTCGATCCGTTCGACCGATTGGGCCGCCGTGGCAGCGATCTCTGCCATCGCGTGGGCGAGCTGCTCGCTGGAGGCGGCAAGCGTCTGCGCCGCGGCCGTCTGTTCCTGGGCAGACGAGCGCGTCTGCCCGGCGCGCTGGAGTTCCTCGTCCACTTCGGTACGCAGCCGCTTTTGCGATTGACGCAGTGTGATCACCGTCTCATAAAACCTCGCCCGGATCACTTTCAGGACATCGAGCAAGGTGCGAATCTCGTCGTGGTGATCGTCATCGATGTCCGGGCGCAAGTCGAGGGCAGCCACCGCCTGCGCCATGGTCTTGAGTTCACCGATGCCTACACGCAAACGGCGTCGCATCCATGTGCCCAATCCGATGAAAGAGAGCAAACCGGCGGCGGAGACCCACGCCAGAGCCGTGGTCCGTCCCTCCAGAGCGAGCAGGACGGCCACGCCATAGAAGCCGGCACCGACGAAGAGCGTGATCCAGTAGCGACTCTCGAGACCGAGGCGGTTGAGCATGCGCCGCAACGGCCCGGGCCGCAGCCGACCACGCTCGAGCCGGAGAGATTCCCCCGCGCGCATGCGGGCATAGAGCGACTCGGCGGCGGCTTTTTCTTCCGCCGGGGGCTTGAGCCGGATGCTCATGTAGCCCGAGCCGTCGGGCAGCGGCGCCACCGTGGCCTTGACCCAGTAGTGATCGCCGTTTTTGCGCCGGTTCTTGACGATCCCTTGCCAGACATCCCCCGCCTTGATCGTCGCCCACAAGTCGCGGAATGCTTCCGGCGGCATGTCGGGGTGGCGGATGACGTTGTGCGGCTGCCCGAGAAGCTCTTCGCGCGTCATGCCGGCGTATTCGCAGAAGTCGTCGTTGACGAACGTGATGCGGCCCTTGCGATCAGTGTGCGAGACGATCACCACGTCGTCGCGCACAGGGTATTCGTTCTGTGTGACAGGGAGGTTGAGTCGCATGTTCGTCTCGCTCGACACCAATATTGTCAATCATAAAGTATGCAGGAAAAAATTAACAATTCCTTAAATCGTTCGATTTTTAAGAAAAATCATTCTCAATCTATTTCTGTAACCGATCATGTAATCGCGCGTTTTAACCCCCCTGTTAAGGACGGCATGCTTCAATGACACCGTCTGCATCACGACGACGAGGTCATCATGAAATCCCCCATCTTCCGCAAGCTGCTTGGCTGGCTCTTTCCCGCCCTGCTCTCCGGCTTTTCCCTCGCTGTCACCGCCGAAACGCCAGCGGCGATGGCCGAGCGCTACGCGCAGCGCGCCGCCCAGGAGCAGCCCGGCTTCACCCCCGACCCTGCGCGCGGCGAGGCGTTCTATCGCAAGAATCACGGCGTGTCGGCCGACATGCCCGGCTGCCATGCCTGCCATGGCGCCGATCCCCGGCAGAGCGGCAAACACGTGGTCACCGGCAAGAAGATTGCACCCATGGCCGTGAGCGCCAATCCCGAGCGGTTCACCAACGAAGCGAAAATCGAAAAATGGTTCCGCCGCAACTGCAAGGAAGTGGTGGCAACGAACGGGACAGCCACCCGCCTTCTTCTTTCTCTTCGATCAAGCGCACCATCGCCCCCTTGACGGCGCTGACGTAGGAGGCGTCGTCTCGCCGGATATGGTTCAGCAACCACAGGCCGAGCATGGTCTGCAATTCTCCCGCCACGTTCTCCCCGGCAAGGAATCGATCCTGTAATTCTTTGGCCCGGCGCACGAAGATCTCATGCACCTTCTTGTGAGGCCGAACGAATTGGTACCCCGCATCTTCCATGAGCGCCTCTTCGAAGGCGAAATGCGACACGGTGTATTCGATCAAGCCTTCGATGACCTTGCCGATCGCTGCGCGATCCCCGCCCTGCTGGGCGTCGTCGAGTTGGTTGATGAGTTCCACGAGTTGCCGATGCTGCTGGTCGATTGGCTCTATCTCCGTGTCCAGATCAGGAGTCCAGACGATCTTGGCCATGATTCACTCCGTTCATTTTCAAAGCATAGTCTACCAGTGATCCCGAAAATCCTCATGGACTAACTTTAAGAAAAATGATTTATCCAAAAATAAAACATCTACACGAGATGCATTAAAAATCATCCATTTTTCCTAAAAAACGAGCAGGCTGCCTCAGCAAATTTTTTTGCATCCTCTCTTGCCACCTCCTTTTTTCCCCTATACTCGCGACAACGAATGAAGGGGCCTGTCGATGGCCGATTGGTGGTTCGGAATACGGGCGAAATCCGCCCTGGCGCTGCTCCTGCTGTGCCTGGTCGCCCTCGTTCCCGTCGCGGCCATCGGCTTGCAGGTCTTCCAGAACTTGCGCGAACATTTCGCAGAGGCTTGGGCGCGCAATTTCACCGAACTACACGGCGAGCGCATCGCCGGCCCCCTGTCGCGCGAAGTCGCGCTGGCGCGCCACCTCGCTGGCTCGCTCACGCTCCGCGACTGGCTGCGCCACGAGGACGACGATCTGCGGCGCCGCCAGGCCAGCATCGAAGCCGAAAGCTATCGGCGCGATTTCATCGGCCATTCCTGGTTCATCGCCAGTCGCGCCAGCCGAGCCTACTATTACCGCGACGACGACACCCCCGACAGTCTGGCGCCGCGCTATCACCTCGACCCCCAAAAACCCGAGGATGCCTGGTTCTTCGCCACGCTCGACAACCCCTCGCCCCTCAACATCAATCCCAACCCCGATCGCTGGCTGAAGCAGGTGATGGTGTGGATCAACGTCGTCATCCAAGACGGCGGGGAACGGCTGGGAGTGGCCGGCACGGGAGTGGACCTCACCACCTTCGTCTCTTCTTTCCTGCACACCGCCGAACCCGGCGTCACGCCCCTCATCATCGACCGCAACGGCGCCATCCAGGCCCACCCCGACTCCCGGCGCATCGCCTGGGCTTCGGGCGCCACGGGCAACGCCCGGCCAGACGAAACGCTCTTCGGCCAGCTCACCGGCCCGGACGACGCGGCCCACCTCGGGGCGACCATGCGCCTAGCCAGCGCCAGCCCCGGCAAAGTGGAAGTGACGCCCGCCACGCTGGATGGACGGCGGCAATTGCTCGCCCTCACGTGGCTCGAGCCGCTGCAGTGGTACCTGGTCACCGCCGTGGATCTCGACGACGCCCGCCTCTTCGAAGATGCCTGGGTGCGCACCGCCCTCGTCGCCTTCGGTCTGGTGCTGCTCGCCGTACTCGCCCTCTTCGTCCTCTCGGTGGACCGCCTCCTGTTGCGGCCGCTGCGCGGGCTGCACCGCTCGGCCATGGCGCTGGCTTCGGGTCGTTTCGACGTCGATCTTCCGGCGGCCGGCCAGGACGAACTCGGTGACCTCAACCGCGCCTTCTCCCACATGGCTCGGCAGCTCGCCAACCATACGCACGAGCTCGAAGAACAAGTACGCTGCCGCACCGCCGAGCTGTTCGAAGCCAACACCGCCATGGCCGCCGCCCAGAAGAAACTCGGCGATTCGATCCAGTACGCCAGCCTCATCCAACGGGCGCTGCTGCCCGATCGCGAGCTGACCACCCTGCTCGGCGAGCACCACCTCGTGCTATGGCGCCCGCGCGACGTGGTCGGCGGAGACTTCTACCTCTTTCGCGCCGAAGGCGAGCGTTATCTCCTCGGTATCGTCGATTGTGCCGGACACGGCGTTCCCGGAGCGCTCATGACCATGCTCGCCCGCGCCGCCTTCGACGATGCCATGAATCGCCACGGCCTCGATCGTCCAGCCACTCTCTTGCAGCAGGCCGACGCCACCCTGCGCCGCATGCTCGACCAGGCCCGCCTGCCGCGCGCCATCGCCACCAGCACCGATGCCGCCCTGGTACACATCGACCGGACGGCCCGGAGCCTGCGCTATGCCGGTGCCAAGATCGATCTCTATTGGAGCGACGGCGAAGAAGTGCACCGGCTCCCCGCCCAGCGGCGTTCCCTGTGCGATCGCAAACCGGCGAACTACGTCGAAAAAGAAATTCCCCTGCGCTCCGGCATCACCTACACGCTCGTCACCGACGGTTATCTCGACCAAGCCGGCGGCGAGCTCGGCTTCGGGTTCGGTGACACGCGTTTTTGCGATCTCCTGCGGTGCGTGGCCCGGCTGCCCCTTTCCCGACAAGCCGCAGCCCTCGACGAAGCCTTCGAGGACTGGCGCCGCGGACTGCCGCAACGCGACGACATCACCCTGCTGTCTTTCCGCCTCGACTGAACGGAGCGTCTCCCATGCTCGACATCGATTTTCTCGACCTGCGCGAACTGCTGCATAGCCACCACATCCTGCTGTGCTTCAACGGCCCGATCTCACGCAGCCTGATCGAGGAAATCGGGCTCGCCCTGAAAAACTATCTCGATGCTGAACACACCCATCCCGGCGCCGCCATGGACGTGTTCGGAGCCTATGTCGAGATGACGCAAAATATCCGGCACTATGCCATTCGCAAGGGATACGGAGAAAGCGAGAGTGCTGCCACGATCCTCGTGGCCAGTGACGGACAGGGCGGCTATCTCATCCAGGCGGGCAATGTCATCGAGGCCGAAGACGCTGCGCCCCTGCTCGAGCGCATCGCCCACCTCGCCGCCATGGATTCGGTCGAGCTCAAGCGCGCCTATAAGGAACAGCTGCGCCGGCCCATCACGCCCGGAGCCTCGAGCGGCGCCGGCCTCGGACTCATCGATATCGCCCGCAAGTCCCGCTGCCCTCTGAGTGCCACCCAACGTCCGCTGGGCGGCGGCAAGGCCTTCTTCAGCCTGCGCGCTATCCTCTGACCGCCTCGCACCGGAGCCCCCCCATGAACGCCTCCTTCACTCTGCCCGGCACCCAGACCACGCCGACCATCACCGCCGACTGGGATCTCGGCCTGCTGCAGATGTCCGGCGATTCCTACCCCGAGAACTCTTTCGACTTTTTCACCAGCACGCTCGACTGGGTCGAATCCTACCTGAGACAGGAAAACCGCCCCCTGCGCCTCGAACTGCGCCTCGTGTATATGAACACTAGTTCAGTGAAAGTCATGATGGACATCTTCGACCTGCTCGAAGAAGCCCATCGAGAAGGCCGGGACGTCGGCGTCGACTGGTTCTTCGATTCCCGCAACGAACGGGTCGAGCTCCTGGCGGAAGAATTCCGCGAGGACTGCACTTTTCCGTTTCGCATCAGCGCCGAGACCTGAGATGAGCACCATCCCTCCCGACACGGACGAAGGCGACGAAGCCAGGCTGCTGGCCGAAATCGACCAGCTGCTCGACTCCCCCGTCCATCACGCCAACCCCCTTCGCGCCCCGCTCGCGCGCCTGCTCGCCCTGCACCGGCAGCAGAACGAACGGCTGCTGCGCCTCATCCATCTCTCCGACGGCTATCACGAACTCGGCCGGCTCCGTTCGAGCACACTGTCCCAGCGCTTCGAGCACCACTTGCGCCGACTGGAGAAGCTCGCCCGCATCTCGGATCGCTACCAGGATCAGCTCCGTTCCCTCAATGCCGCCCTCCTGCAGAGCTCGCTCAAAGACCCGCTCACCGAACTCGGTAACCGGCGCTACCTGATGGAACGGCTCCACGACGAAGACGCCGCCAGCACCACGGCTCCGGCGGCATACTGCCTGGCGATCCTGGACGTCGATCATTTCAAACGGATCAACGACGGTTGGGGCCATGACATGGGTGACGCGACGCTCAAGCACATCGCCGACGCCCTACGCGGCGCCATTCGCCACAGCGATTTCGTCGGTCGCTGGGGCGGAGAAGAATTCCTCCTCATTTTCCCCGCCACCGAACTCGCCGACGCTTTTCAGATCACGGAACGCGTACGCCAGGCGATCGGCGCCATCTCCATCGCGCATCGACTCGGCCCCGTCACCGTCTCCGCCAGCATCGGGCTGACGCGGCAAATCGCCGGCGAACGCTTCGCCGCCGCCCTGGATCGTGCCGACTCTGCGCTCCTGCGCGCCAAACGGGACGGACGCGACCGTACGGTCATCGGCTGATCGGTCACCGCTGGCAACGGCCAGAAGCAAGGATCCCCCCGCGCCGGAGGGCAGCCTGGCTGGCGCAGTACTGCAGATACGACGTCAATTTCGGACACGTTCACAGCGGGATCGTGAATGAAGCGTCGTTTTAACCCCCGGTTAAGGACGGCATGATTCAATGACACCGTCTGCATCACGACGACGAGGTCATCATGAAATCCCCCATCTTCCGCAAGCTGCTTGGCTGGCTCTTTCCCGCCCTGCTCTCCGGCTTTTCCCTCGCTGCCACCGCCGAGACGCCTGCGGCGATGGCCGAGCGCTACGCGCAGCGCGTCGCCCAGGAGCAGCCCGGCTTCACCCCCGACCCTGCGCGCGGCGAGGCGTTCTATCGCAAGAATCACGGTGTGTCGGCCGACATGCCCGGCTGCCATGCCTGCCATGGCGCCGATCCCCGGCAGAGCGGCAAACACGTGGTCACGGGAAAGACGATCGCGCCCATGGCCGTGAGCGCCAATCCCGAGCGCTTCACCGACGAAGCCAAGATCGAGAAGTGGTTCCGCCGCAACTGCAAGGAAGTGGTGGGACGCGAATGCACGGCAGCGGAGAAAGCCGACTTTCTCGCCTGGCTCGTGCGCCAATGACTGAAGGAGACCTGACATGAATGCGATCGGACGACTTTATCGCCGCTACGGACATCTTTTCACCGCCGCCCTGTGCGCCGCCTTCATCGCTGCGCCGATCGTGGTCTCGGCCGAGGAGCGGCACGAACGCGCCGAACAGGAGAAACACGAGACCCGCTATAAAGACAAGAGCAAAGGGGCGCCGCTCTCGCCGCTCTACCGCCAGGAGTGCGGCAGCTGCCACGTTCCCTTCCCGCCGTCCTTGCTCTCGGCCGAGGATTGGCGCAAGGTGATGGGTGATCTCGCCCATCACTACGGCGACGACGCCTCGCTGTCGCCACAGACGGCGCAGGAGCTCACCGACTTTCTCGTGCAGCACGCGGGCGATGCCCGCCGCACGCAAGGGGCGGGCGATCCGCCGCGCATCACGCAGACCCGCTGGTTCCAGAAAGAGCACGACGAGGTTCCCGCCGCGGCCTGGCGCGATCCACGGGTGAAGTCCCCGGCCAACTGCGGTGCCTGCCACAAGCGCGCCGAAGAAGGCTCGTACCGCGAGCGCGAGATCGACATCCCCGGCTATGGCCCGTACAAGGACTGAAGGAGCCCCGTCATGGAGCCGAACGAAAACAAGGTGTTGATCTGGGACGCCGTCGTGCGGCTCGGACACTGGCTGATGGCCCTCGGCTTCCTCGTCGCCTGGCTCACGGGGGAGTCCGAGCGCCTGCGTCTGGTGCACGTCGCCGCCGGCGGCACGGTGGCCGCAGTGGTGCTCTTTCGCGTGGTCTGGGGCTTCGTCGGCCCGTGGCCGGCGCGGTTTTCTTCTTTCGTGCGTCCTTGGCGCGAAGCCTGGGACTACCTCGTCGGGCTGGCACGCTTGCAGCCGCGCCATTACACCGGGCACAATCCGGCCGGTGGCATCGCGATCCTCGCCCTACTCGCGCTCGGGATCCTCACTCCGCTCTTCGGATGGTTCGCCTACGAGGAGATCGGCGGCAAGTTCGCCGAAAAGGCGCACGAAGCGCTGGCGAACTTCATGCTCGCCGTGGTGCTGGTGCACTTGGCAGGGGTGTTCGTCGGCAGCCTCGCCCATCGCGAGAATCTGGTACGCGCGATGGTGCTCGGAGTGAAGCGCGCCGCGCCGCAGGAAGCGATCGAGCAGCCCTACACCCCCATGGCCGTCGTGCTGTTCGTCTGGGTGGCGATCGTGGTCTACTGGTTGCTGCGCCAATGAAGGAGCAAAGATGCGGGTATTGCTCGTCGAGGACGATGCGCTCCTAGGCGCGGGCCTCGAACGGGGGCTGGAGGCCCTGGGGATGAACGTGGCATGGGCACGGGAGGCGGCTTCGGCCTTCCGCCTGCTGCAGTCCGAGCCGTTCGACGCCGTGGTGCTCGATCTGGGCTTGCCGCAGGAAGACGGGATGCACGCGCTCAGGCGTTGGCGCGCCGAGGGGCTCGTCCTCCCGGTGCTGATCCTGACGGCGCGCGACGCGCTCTCCGAGCGCATCGCCGGCCTCGACGAGGGAGCGGACGACTACGTGGTGAAGCCGGCCCCGCTCGAGGAGATCGCCGCCCGCCTGCGGGCGCTGGTGCGCCGCGGCGAGGGGCGGGCGCGTTCGTTCATCGACCTGGGGCGTCTGCGCCTGGACACGGCCGGACACGCCGTGTGGTTCGACGGTGCGCCGGTGGAGCTCTCGGCGATGGAATACCGCCTGCTCGAGCGTCTCGCGCGCAACCCGGGACGCGTCTTCACTAAGATCCAGCTCGAACAGGCGCTCTACGAGGCGGAGGAAGCCCCCGACAGCAACGTGCTGCAGGTGCTCATCCATCATCTTCGCCGCAAGATCGACCCGGCCATCATCGACACGATCCGCGGCCTGGGCTACCGCCTGGGCCCGGCGGCGCAAGGGGCCGCACCGTGATCCCGTGGCGCCGGCTCGGCCGCTCGCTGCGCCTGCGCCTCACGCTCTGGCTGCTCGCCGGGGTGGCCCTTTTCTGGCTCGTCTCGCTCGCCTACGTCGTGGCGGAGAGCGGCAAGGAGGCGGAGGAACTGCTGGATGCGCGGCTCGTGGCAAGCGTCGAAGCCCTCTCTGCAGCCCCTTTGGGCAGGGGTGACGCCCCGCCCTCCTCGGGCCCTCCGGGCAAAAGGCAGCGGAAAGCCGGAAAGCACGCCGGAGTGCTGGTGCTCGACCCCGAGGGCGGGGAGATCGTGCGCTTCGGTGCCCTGCCGTCGAATGCCGACCTGTCCCGCCTCGCAGACGGTTTTCACCGCATCCCCGGCAAACCGGGCTGGCGCATCTATGCCGCCACCCGCTCCGACGGGGCGCGGGTGTTCGCCGCGCATCCGCTGGAGGCGCACGACGAGCTCACCGAGGATCTGGTGGAACACTCGGTCGAGACGCTCACCCTGGGTGCGCTCGCGCTCGCGCTCTTTTCCTGGTGGGCGATCGGCCGGGGGCTGCGTCCGCTCGCAGTGCTGTCGCACGCGCTGCGGCAGCGCCGCCCCGACGCGCTCGAACCGGTGGCCTTGCCCGATGCGCCGCAGGAACTCGAACCCGTGGTAGGGGCGGTCAATGACCTGCTCGCCCGCCTGTCGCAGGCCTTCGAGCGCGAGCGGCGTTTCACCGCCGACGTCGCCCACGAACTGCGCACACCGATCGCTGCCATCGCGGCGCATCTGGATGCCGCCCTCGTCGAAGGCAACGAGACGCGCCGCCGGGAAGCGCTGCGCGCCGCCCGCGAAGGGACGACCCGCGCCGCCCAGCTCATCGAGCAACTGCTCACCCTCGCGCGCCTGGGGCACGACGCGCGCCGGCCGCGCCGCACCATCGACGCCGCCGAGGTCGTTCGCCAGGAAGTGGCCCTGCTCTGGCCGCAGGCCCAGGCGCGCGGCCACGCCTTGGAAGTGGATCTGCCCGAGACGCTGCCCCTTCTGCTCCCGCCGGAACCGCTCGCGCTCATCGTGCGCAACCTCGTCGACAATGCACTGCGCCACACGCCGCCGGGCAGCACCGTACGGGTGTCGCTGCGCCGCGAAGGGAACCTCGTGCGGCTCGAAATCGAGGATGACGGCCCCGGCATCCCTCCCGAACGGCGGGAGACGCTGTTCGCACCCTTTGCGCGCGACTCCACCGCGCCGGGCACGGGCCTGGGCCTGACGTTGGTGCGCGAAGCGGCGGAACTCCTCGGTGCCCGTATCGAGCCCGGTGAGAGCCGCCTGGGCGGGGCACGCTTCACCCTCGTTTTGCCCGTACTGCACGAAGCACCGACGCGATGAGCCAGACATCCGAAGAGACGAGAAGCCTTCGAGGGCGAAAAGCCCCTGTTGTCGCAGATGCGGCGTTTAAGCTTTCCTTAAGTTCACCGCCGTATCGTATCTCCCACCCCTACGAGACGAGGAGGACGCAATGGCGACGACGGTCTGTTCCGCCCGACCGAAAAAGGAAACCTCCGCCAGGCTCACGGAAGCGACCTGGGTGGCCGAAAACGACGCGATGGGCGAGGACATCGCCCGCTTCGTACAAACTCTCTACCTGACCCGCTACGGCGCGCACATCGCCCCGCCGCGCGGCCCCTTCCTCGCGCTGCGCGATGCTTCCGGCCAGGTGCGGGCGGCGCTCGCGCTGCGCCGGGGCGAGGCGCCCTTCTTCCTCGAGCACTATCTCGACGCGCCGGTGCACACCTTCCTTCCCGGCGGCGTGCGCGACGGCATCGTCGAAGTCGGCAGCCTCGCGGCCGACGTACCGGGCGGCGCGCGGGCGCTGGTGGTGACGCTCACGGCTTTTCTCGCCGCCTGCCGCGTGCAGTGGGTGGTGTTTACCGCGCGCCGCGAGCTGCGCAACACCTTCGCGCGGCTCGGCATCGTCCTGCACCCGCTCGCGCCGGCGCACCCCGGGCGCCTGCCCGACGGCGGCGCGGGCTGGGGATCGTATTACGAGGGCGACCCGCAGGTGGTCGCCGGCGAAGTGGCCCAAGGTGCCGGCGCAGTGCGGGAAATGCTCGCCGCGAGCGGCGACGGCCTGCTCGCCCTGTGGCTGCGCGGGCTTGCCCTGGGCTGCGGTGCCGGGATGCGTTGGAAGGGGGAAAGGGCATGTACCCGACACTGAGCGAAGCGCTGCGCGGCTGGGCAGCAACGCGCCCCCAGGCACCGGCGTGGATCGGGCGCGAGCGCACGCTCGACTTTACCACCGCCGCCGTTGCGGTGGAGGTGCTCGCCGCGCTGCTCGAACCCTGGCGCGAGCGCGGCGTGGCGCTCGCCCTCGACAACGGCCCCGCCTGGGCGGTGTGCGATCTGGCCGCCTGGACGGCCGCCGTCCCGCTCGTACCGCTGCCCCCCTTCTTCTCCGCGGCGCAGACGGCGCACGTGCTCGACGACTCGGGCGTCGGGGCGGTGCTCACCGACCAGCCGCAGGCATTCTCCAACAAGGGGGAAGCTCGCCCCCTGGGCGAAGTGGCCGGCGTGCGACTGTGGCAAGTGATGCTGGAACCGAGCGCGCCGCCCCTGCCAGCGGGCATCGCCAAGGTAACCTACACCTCCGGCACCACCGGCGCGCCCAAAGGGGTCCTGCTGCGCCGCGAGGCGATGGAAGCGGTGGCCCGCTCGCTCGTATGGGCGGCGGGGGTGGAGGCAGGCGAACGGCATCTCGCGGTGCTACCGCTCTCCGTCCTGCTGGAGAACATCGCCGGACTGTACGCCCCGCTGCTCGCCGGCATGGGCACGGTGCTCTGGCCCGTGGCGAAACTCGGGTTGCGCGGCGCGGCCGGGGTCGATGCCGCTCTCCTGTGGTCGGCGCTGCAGCGCGCCGAACCGGACACGGCGGTGCTCACCCCCCAGCTCTTGCGCGCGCTGGTAACGGAAACCGAACGGCGCGGACCGCCCACGGCGCGGTTGCGCTTTCTCGCCGTAGGTGGCGGCAAGGTCCCGCTGCACCTCCTACAGCGGGCGCGGGCCGCGGGACTGCCCGTCTATGAAGGTTATGGCCTGTCGGAATGCGCCTCGGTGGTGGCAGTCAATCGCCCCGGGGCAGAACGCCCCGGCAGCGTCGGTCGGCCGCTGCCTCACACCGAAGTCCGGCTCGCAGCCGACGGTGAAGTGCTGGTGCGCGGCGCGGTGTGCGCGGGCTATCTGCGACAGGAAGCGCCCCCGTCTCTCGACGGATTCTGGCCGACGGGGGACGTCGGTGCCTTCGACGAGGACGGATTCCTCTTCCTCACCGGACGCAAGAAAGACATTTACGTCACCGCTTTCGGGCGCAACGTCTCGCCGGAATGGGTCGAAGGGGAATTGACCCAGGAAGAAGGCATCGTGCAGGCAGCGGTGTTCGGCGAAGGGCGGGCGCACAACCTGGCCGTGCTCCACACGACGCTGCCCGAACCGGCGCTCGCACGGGCGGTGGCGGCAGCCAACGCGCGCCTGCCCGACTACGCCCGCATCGCCGCCTGGGTGCGGGCCGATGCGCCCTTCACCCCCGAAAACGGCCTGCTCACGCCCAACGGGCGGCTGCGCCGGGCGCACATCTTCGCGGCCTACGCCCAGGCCCTCGAACGACTGTGGTCGAAACTGGAAAACTGAACGGAGAAACACGATGGGGTTCTACCACACCTTGATGCAGGAAACGGAGCGCGAACGCGCGCAATTCCTGGCGATCCCCCTCTTCGCCGCCGCGGTGGAAGGAAAAGTGAGCCTGCAGACCTATTGCGCCTTTCTCACCCAGGCCTATCATCACGTCAGCCAGACGGTGCCTCTGCTGATGGCGGTGGGGGCTCGGCTGCCCGAGCGGCTCGAATGGCTGCGCGGCGCCGTGGCCGAATACATCCGCGAGGAATACGGCCATCACGAATGGGTACTCGACGATTTGCGCGCCTGCGGCGTCGATGCCGAGGCGGTGCGCTGCGGCGAACCGGCGCCCGAGACCGACCGCATGATCGCCTACGCCTGGGACACGGTACTGCGGCGCAACCCCGTGGGTTTCTTCGGCATGGTGCTGGTGCTCGAAGGCACGAGCGTCAACCTCGCCACGCGCGCGGCCAAGGCGATCCAGGCGGCGCTCGGCCTGCCGGATGCGGCGTTCTCCTACCTCACCAGTCACGGGGATCTCGACCAGAGCCACATCGCCTACTTCGAACGCCTGATGGACCGGCTCGAGGACGAAGACGACCAGCGCGCGGTGATCCGCTGTGCCCGCCAGATGTACCGGCTCTACGGCGACATGTTCCGCGCCCTGCCGCAATGAGGAGAGGCTCATGGACATACGAGGAAAACGCGTCCTGCTGACGGGAGCAAGCGGCGGCATCGGCACCCCGCTCGCCCAGCGGCTCGCAGCGGCTGGCGCACGGCTCGCGCTGGTAGGGCGGCGCCGTGAAGCCCTGGAAGCGCTGGCCGGGGACATCCCTTCGGCGGCACTCGTCGTCGCCGATCTCGGCAGCGCGCCGGGGTGCCGCGCTGCCGTGGACGAAGCACGCGGCGCGCTGGGCGGCATCGACCTCCTGGTGCATCTGGCCGGCGAAGGAAGCTTCCGCTGGTTCACCGAGGAAGACGACGAGACGATCGAACGGTTGTTGCGCACCAACTGCGCCTCGGCCATGTGGCTTGCCAAAGCGCTGCTGCCGGAGATGACGGCACGCGGCAGCGGGCGGCTCGTCTTCTGCGGCTCGGTGCTCGGGGCGCTCGCGCTGCCCGGCTACACCGCCTACGCGGCGAGCAAGTTCGCCCTGCGCGGCTTCACCGAAGGGCTGCGGCGCGAACTCGCCGGCAGCGGCGTGGGCGTGACGCTCGTCGCCCCGCGTGCCGTGCGCACCGCGCTCAATCCGCCTCAGGTCTACGAAATGGCCCAGGCGACGAAGATGGCGGTCGATCCGCCCGAGGTCGTGGCCGAGGCGATTTTCGAGGCGATCCGGCGCGACGCCCGCGAGGTGGTGCTCGGCGGAATGGAGCCTTGGGTCGTGCGCCTCAACGCCCTCTGGCCCGGCTTGCTCGATCGATTGCTGCGCAAGCAGACCGAAGTGGTGCGCCGCTTTGCGCGGCGCGTTCCGTGAAAACGAGGCAGCGAGGATGATCCGCAAACGGACGATGTCCGCCGTCTTGCTGGCGGCGCCCGCGGAACTCGCCCAGAAGGAAGGCGCTCGATAGACCGATGCGACTCCTTTTGATCGAAGACGACGAAATGCTGGGTGCGGCCGTGCGCACCGGCTTGGAACAGGAAGGCTATGCCGTCGATTGGGTGCGCGAAGGAAAAGCGGCGCTGACGGCCTTGTGTAGCGAACCGTTCGAGCTCGCCGTGCTAGACCTCGGCCTGCCCGGCCTCTCGGGTCTCGAGGTGCTCAAGCGCGCCCGTGCGGCGGGTGTGAAGACCCCGGTGCTGATCCTCACCGCCTGGGACGCGGTCTCCGACCGGGTCGCCGGGCTCGACGCCGGCGCCGACGACTATCTGGGCAAGCCTTTCGACCTCGAAGAACTCGCCGCCCGCCTGCGGGCGCTGTACCGGCGCGCCCACGGCCGTTCCGACAGCGCCATGCGCCACGGTCCGCTCGTGCTCGATCCAGCGGCGCGCACGGTGACGCTCAACGGCGCACCGGTCGAGCTCTCCGCCAAGGAATTCGCCCTCCTGCACCTTTTGCTGGAGCATGCCGGTAAGGTGCTGTCACGCGAGCGGCTGGAAGAAGGGATTTATGGCTGGGGCAGCGAAGTGGAGAGCAACGCGATCGAGGTCCACATCCATCACCTGCGCCGCAAGCTCGGTCGGGAATGGATCGTGACGGTGCGCGGCGTCGGCTACCTCTTGCCCAAGGAGCGCGGATGATCTCGCTGCGGCGACGCCTGATCGTCCTGATGCTGGGCGTGTTCGCCCTCGCCTGGGGTGTGCTCACCGCCATCGTCTTCTGGGATGCGCGGCGCGAAATCCACGCATTCTACGACGATCGGCTGGAGAAGATCGCCGAAGTGCTGCTCGACCTCTCCTGGCACGAACTCAACGACGAGCACGAGACGACGGAAGAAGTGCTCAACGGCGTCTTCAGCGAACGCCTCATCCGCGCCTACGACGACGAGGCGGCCTTCCAGATCTGGTACCGCGGCCATCTGCTCGTGCGCACGGCAGACGCCCCCGCCGCGGAACGCTTCATTCCCGGCGACGGCTTCGCCGACGTGCTCTATCAAAAACAAATGTGGCGCGTCTTGCACAAGATCCACTCCGACGGCCCCCTCGAAGTCTACGTCGGCGAACCCTTCTCCGGCCGCACCGAACTGGTCTACCACGTCATCGGTCAGCTCGTCGGACCGCTGCTCGTGGCCGTGCCGCTGCTCGTCGTCCTCGTGCTCGTCGGCGTGCGCCGGGGGCTGCAACCGCTCGCGCGCACCGAATGCGAGATCGCCCACCGCTCGCCGACCCAGCTCACGCCGATCGCGCTCGCGGAGGTGCCCGTGGAGATTCGTGGCATCGTCGGCGAGCTCAACCACCTGCTCGAGGCGCTCGCCGACGCGATGGCGCGCGAACGGCGCTTCACCTCGCACGCGGCGCACGAACTACGCACCCCGCTCGCCGTCCTCAAAACCCAGGCCCAGCTCGCCCTGCGCGCCCCCGAGGGTTCCCAGCGGGAAGAATCACTGCATCATCTGATCGCCGGGGTCGACCGGGCGAGCCGCCTCGTCTCGCAACTCCTCACCCTCACCCGGCTCGAACCCGACGTGACCCGTACCCTGCGCGGCGAACTCGATCTGCGCGAGATCGCCCGCGAAGCGGTGGCCGAACTAGCGCCGCTCGCGCTCGAGCGCGGCGTGGAACTCGGGTTGGATGCACCGGAACCCGCCCGCGTGCACGGCATCGCCCTCGCCCTGGGTATCCTCGTGCGCAACCTGATCGACAACGCCATCCGCCATTCCCCGGCTGGCGGACGCGTCGACGTCCGCCTCACCGTCGACGCCGCGACCGTGACGCTCACCGTAAGCGATCAGGGGCCGGGCATCCCCCCCGAAGAACGGGCCCGCGTGTTCGAGCCCTTCTACCGCGTCCCCGGCAGCCCCAGCGGCGGCGCCGGACTGGGACTCGCCATCGTACAGCGCATCGTAGCCTTCCATGGTGGCCGCGTCGGCGCCGAAGCAGGGCCGGATGGCCGCGGCACGACGATGCGGGTGGTCTTTCCGCGCTCGGAAGATTCCCCCCTCCACCCCCTCCCTGCCATGACCGAAACCTCATGAACGAACTCCACGACTTCGACGAGCTCGACGAAGAGTCCGATTCTCCCGAACGAGAACGCGCGGCCAAACGCACCACCTGGGTGAGCGTCGCCGTCAACCTCGGCCTCACCCTCACCCAGGTGATCGCCGGCCTCTGGTCCGGCTCGCAAGGTCTGGTAGCCGACGGCATCCATTCCCTCTCCGACCTCGTGGCCGACTTCGTCGTCCTGCTCGCCCTGCGCCACAGTCGCAAAGCGCCCGACGCCAACCACCCCTACGGCCACCAACGCTTCGAGAATGCCGCCTCGCTCGTCCTGGGCGCGCTGCTCCTTGCCGTCGGCCTCGGCATGATCAATACCGCCGTGCACAAGCTGGAGAATCCCGCAACCATCCCGACCGTGCACGGGCTTGCGCTGGCGGTGGCGCTCGGCGCGCTCGCCGCCAAGGAACTCCTCTTCCGCTACATGCTCGCCGTCGCCGAGCGCGTGCGCTCCAGCCTGCTGGTGGCCAACGCCTGGCACGCCCGCTCGGACGCCGCCTCCTCGCTCGTCGTTGCCATCGGCATCGGTGGCAACCTTCTGGGCGTGACCCTGCTCGACCCCATCGCCGCCCTGATCGTGGGCCTGATGATCGTCAAAATGGGCTGGGGCTTTACCCGCGACGCCTTCCACGACCTCACCGACCGTGCGGTGAACGAGGAACAGGCCGCAGCAATCGCCGCCGAGATCCTCGCCATCCCCGGCGTGCGCGGCATCCACGACCTGCGCACCCGCAAGACCGGCGACATGATCGTGGCCGACGTCCACCTCGAAATCGACGGGCACCTCACGGTGGCCGAGGGGCACGAAATCGCCAAGCGCGTCGTCGCCACCGTCAAGGCACGCCACCCCGTGCTGCACCTGACCACGCACGTCGATCCGGTGTAGGGCCATCCTGCCTCTCCGCCGCCACCCAAATCCATGCTCTGAACGGACGGATGAAGACGGCCTGCCGGACCCGCAGGACCGACAGGCCATCATCGACTACCTCACGACGCTACGCTGATGCGCTCCTCACTTGAACGGATCGGGGCGCGGCGTGTTCGGACCGGAGGGCGGCAGCAGCGGCAAAGGCATCTGCGGCCGCTCGCCGGTGAGCGTGTGCAGGAAGGCGACGACTTTCTTCACTTCGTCGTCGGTGAAGGTGCGGCCAAGCTGCAAGCGTCCCATCAGGGTGACGGCCTCCTCCAGCGTCTTCGCCTGACCGTCGTGGAAGTAGGGGTAGGTGAGTTCCACGTTACGCAGCGTCGGCACCTTGAAGTACCAGCGATCCTCGTCTTTCTTGGTCACCGCCGCGCGACCTTCGGCAGGCGAAGTGGACTTGTAGGGTTCGACCACGCCTATCTTCTGGAAGGAATTGCCGCCGAGGTTGGGGCCGTTGTGGCAAGCGATACAGCCGCTGTCGTAGAAAATCCTGAAGCCTTCGCGTTCCTCGGCGGTGATCGCCTTGTCGTCGCCCTTGAGCCACTTGTCGAAACGCGAATTCGGCGTAACCAAGGTTTTCTCGAACTCGGCGATCGCATCGGTGACCTGCTCGATGGCGATCTGGTCCGTACCGTAGATTTTCTTGAACTCGTCGACGTAGCCGGGGATGGACTGCAGCACGGCCACGGCGAGCGTGTGCGGCATCCCCATTTCGATCGGATTCTGGATCGGACCGGCGGCCTGTTCCTGCAAATTGGCGGCACGCCCATCCCAGAACTGGACAAAGTTGAGCGAGGCGTTGAACACGGTCGGCGCATTCACCGGCCCCGGTTGCCATTTGTGCCCGATGGAAGTCTTGAGGTTATCCACTCCGCCCAGCGACAGGTTGTGGCAGGTGTTGCAGGAGATGATGCCGGACATCGACAGGCGTGGTTCGAAGAAGAGCTGACGGCCGAGATCGACCTTGGCCGGATGATCGATCTTCGCTGGTTCGATCGGCTGGATGATCACCTTGGCCTTTTCGCGCAGTTCGTCGGGCGCAGCCTGCACGCCGAAACACACCCCCACCCCCAAAGCGGCAAGGGCAGCCGCCAGTGGTTTGATCTTCATGAGACTTCTCCTTGCGGTGCGAGACAAACGGAAATCCCAAGGGGATCACCCCCTTTCCCATTCTACGGTCGGGGTTTCATTGTTTCACGCGATTCTTAAGCCACCATTAACATCAGTCGCCACGCACCGCAAGGTTTTCTTCATCGTCCCGTCACAAACGCATCTTCGGGCTTGGTTGCACCGATGATGACCGAACTCACGGCCGGTTTGCGCAGCATCAAGAAACGAAACGATTCATCCATCAAGAGGGGGGGTTGATATATACTTTTTGGCAATTTGTATATTGACAGAAAACCTAACAAGGCAGCTGGATCCATGAACGAGACGATGCCTTTGGACCCCTTGGTTGCCATCGTCACGGGCGCCGGCCGCGGACTGGGGCGAGCGATGCCGCTGGGTCTCGCCGCTGCAGGGGTACGCGTGCTCGGTACCGCCGCCCGTGAATCGGGTGAGCTGCAGGCGCTGGAAGCGGAGATCCGCGATCGCTTCGGTTCCGACCGTTTTCTTCCCCTCACGGCCGACGCTGCCCATCCCGAAGAGGCCGAACGCACCGTGGCCACGGCGCCCGAACGCCTGGGACGACTCGATGTGCTCATCAACAACGCTGGACGCGGGATGAAGTACGTCAACCCGTGCTTTCTCACCGCCCCCCCTCCTTTCTGGGAAACGCCACCGGAACTGTGGCGCCTCATCATCGACACCCACGTCAATGGCCCCTTTTTCATGGCGCGGGCGGCCGACCAGGTCACCGGCAAGCGGGTGATCGCACGGCAATGGACGCCGTACGCACCCAAGGACGCACTCGCAGACGCAGGATGGGAACTGAGATGAACGGCTTGTCTCAACGGGCACCGGCCCTGCACGGTTTGCTCTTCGTCGCCCTCTTCGCCCTAGCGGCGTTGCAGATGGCACAATTCCCCGCCATATCCCGCCTAGGTCTCAGTCCGCTCATCGTCGGCATCCTCTTGGGCATGGTCTATGCCAACACCCTACGACGCCACTTGCCCGAATCCTGGGTGCCCGGCGTCCTCTTCAGTTCCAAACATCTGCTGCGCGCGGCCATCATCCTCTACGGCTTTCGCGTCACCTTCCAGCAGATTGCCGCCGTGGGCTGGGCCGGCCTGGGCGTGTCGGTGACCATGGTGGTGAGCACCCTCGCTCTCGGCGTATGGATGGGTACCCGCCTCTTCAAGCTCGACCGGGATACCGCCATTCTGACGGCAGCCGGCAGCGCCATCTGCGGCGCGGCGGCGGTCGTGGCCACCGAGTCCGTCTTGGAATCCAATCCTGCCAAGAGCGCCGTGGCGGTGGGAACCGTCGTCCTCTTCGGCACCCTCTCCATGTTTCTTTACCCCGCCGTCTATGCCACGGGACTGCTGCATCTCACACCCCAGATCTTCGGTCTCTATAGCGGCGGCACCATCCACGAGGTGGCGCAAGTGGTCGCGGCCACCGGCGGGATCGCCGGGGCAGGAGAAGTCGCCGTGATCGTCAAGATGGTCCGGGTGATGCTGATCGCCCCCGTGCTGCTCGCTCTGGGTTGGCTCACGCTGCGCCACAAAACCAGGACGGAAAACGCCGGCGTTCGGCTCGTCATTCCCTGGTTCGCCGTCTGGTTCGTCGCCGCCAGCGCCATCAACTCGCTCGGCGTTCTACCCAATTGGCTGGTGCAAGATCTGATCGGGGTCGACAATTTTCTCCTGACGATGGCGATGACGGCCATCGGCATGGAAACGAACGTGGTCAAGTTTCGCCAGGTCGGCCCCGGACCGCTCTACCTCGCCGCCGCGCTCTTCCTCTGGCTCGTGTTCGGCGGCTACGGCGTCACCCGTGTTTTTGCAGCAATGCTGGGATAAGCTGTACGGCAACGAAAAACGCTGCGCGAGAACACCCATGCCGAACGATGCCTGTTTGCCCCTGCATCGAGCCAAAGAAAAAGGACGCAACCGGGTCGTGGTGGAGGCCAAAGCCTGGCAGAAGTAATCTACCGCTGGCCCCCCTGATCGACCTCAGGTCTCCAGCGGATCCACCTCCAGACGCCAGCGCAACGAACGCGGATGGGGCAAGCCCCGCAGCGCCTCGACCCAGCGCTCGAGGAAAGCGTGCAGCGCAGGACGGCGACCCCCTTCGACGAGCAGCTGGGCCCGTTCGCGGCGCGCGAGGCGCACGAGGCGCATCGGGACCGGATCGAACACCTTCACCGGCCAACCTTCCCGGCCCGCAATCTCACGCCCCGTGGTGCGCGCCGCCTCCAGGAAAGCGAGCGCCGGCTCCAGCGCCTCGTCGTCGGCGCGCAACAACGCCTGAAAAGCGAAAGGCGGCAGCCGCAGCGCCCGACGCTCGGCGAGCGTCCTCGCGGCGAAGGCGGCATAGTCGTGCGCCGCGAGCTCGCGAAAGAGCGGATGCTGGGGAAACTCCGTCTGCACCAGCACCCGACCTGGCGCGCCCGCCCGACCGGCCCTGCCGGCCACCTGTATCAGCTGCTGGAACATCCGCTCCGTGGCGCGCACCTCGGCGGCGTAGAGCCCGGCATCGGCCCCGATCACGCCGACGAGCGTGAGCGACGGAAAATCATGCCCCTTGGCCATCATCTGCGTGCCCACGAGCAGGTCGTAGCGTCCCGCGCGCACCTCCTCGAGCAGCGTTTCCCATTGAGCCAGGGTCCTCACCGCGTCGCGGTCGATGCGCGCGATCCGCGCCTGGGGAAACAGCGCCTGCAACCGCTCCTCCAGCCGCTGCGTGCCCCGGCCGACGGGCTGCAGGTCGAGCGCGCCGCACTCGGGACAGGACCGCGGCGGGGTCTCGCGATAACCGCAGTGATGGCAGTGCATCCGGCCGTCGTCGCGATGGAAGACGAGATTGACCGAACAGTTCGGGCAGCGGCTCACCCAGCCGCAATGGCCGCAGCGTACCACCGGCGCGTAACCCCGGCGGTTGAGGAAAACGAGCGCCTGCTCGCCGCGCGCGAGCGTGGCTTCGATCGCCTGGGCGAGCGGCGCGCTCACCCCCTCCTCGGCCGGCGTCTGCGCCGTGTCGATGAGCTCTATCGTCGGCAAGGGTTGGCCGCTCGCGCGGGCGGACAAAGCCACGCGGCGATAGCGGCCCGCCTCGCAGGACGCCCAGCTCTCGAGCGAGGGCGTGGCCGAACCGAGCACGATCGGCACGTTCCAACGGCGAGCCCGCCAGACCGCCAGGTCGCGCGCCGAGTAGGGCACCCCTTCGAACTGCTTGTAGGATGGATCGTGCTCCTCGTCCACCACCACCAGCCCCAGCCGCACGAAAGGCGCGAACACGGCGAGCCGCGTGCCGAGCACGACGTCGATCTCGCCGCGCATCGCCGCCACGAAGGCCGCGGAGCGCTCGCCGGCAGGCGCCTCGGAATGCAGGCACACGATGCGGGCCGAAGGAAAACGGGCATGCACCCGCTCGGTGAGCTGCGGCGTGAGGGCGATCTCGGGCACCAGGAGCAGCGCCTGCCGCCCCTGGGCGAGGCACTCCGCCACCAGGCGTAGATAGACCTCCGTCTTCCCGCTGCCGGTGATGCCGTGCAGCAAGGTTGCCGAAAATCCGTCCCGCGGCACCGCTTCGAGCGCTGCCCTTTGCCCTTCCGTGAGTTCGGGTAGCGGCCCGGCTGGCACGGTGCCCCCCTCCTCGCCCCTTCCCTTGCTCCGGGGTTCGCGCTTGCGCCGGCGCAGCGCCGGAGGCAACATCGCCGCCACGACCTCGCCGAGCGGGGCAAGGTAATAGCGGGCGGTGAATTCGAGCAACTCCCGGTCCGCCTCGGGTAGCGGCGGCAGGCCCTCCCAGATCGCCTCCACCGGTTTGATCCGCTCGTCCGGGACGGACGGATCCGCCTTAAGCGACCAGACGATGCCCAGCTTCGCCCCCCGGCCGAAGGGCACGCGCACGATCTGCCCCGGCACGACCGCTTCGGGAACCCAGTAATCGAAAAGGCCTTCACCAGGGAACGGCAGTAGCACCTGGGCCCGGCGCATCCCCTCGCTCATGCCTTCTGGTGATATTTCACGCTCTCGGTCTGGACGGCGTGGACCAGCGCCGCCACGTGCTCCGGCGGCGTATGCTGCGAAATGCCGTGCCCCAGGTTGAAGACATGCCCCGAACCGTGGCCGAAGGCTTCGAGCACCTTGCAGGCCTCGCGCACCACCACGTCGGGCGGCGCAAAGAGAATCGCCGGATCGAGATTGCCCTGCAGCGCCACCCGGTCACCGACCAAGGTCCGCGCCCGGCCGATGTCCATCGTCCAATCCAGCCCCACGGCATCGGCGCCGATACTGGCCAAATCTTCCAGCCACACGCCACCCCCCTTGGTGAAAACGATGGAGGGGACGATCCGGCCTTGCGCCTCGCGGCGTAGGCCCGAGACGATACGCGCCAGATACGGCAGGGAAAACGTCTTGAAGGCTTCCTCTGCGAGCACGCCCCCCCAGGAATCGAAGAGCATCACCGCCTGCGCCCCCGCCTCGATCTGGGCATTGAGGTAATCGATCACCGCCTGCGTCGTCACTTCGAGGATGCGGTGCATCAGGTCGGGGCGCGTGTAGAGCAGCGTCTTGACCGTGCGGTAATCCTCGCTCGCCCCCCCCTCGACCATGTAGCAGGCGAGCGTCCAGGGGCTGCCGGAAAAACCGATGAGCGGCACCGAACCGTCGAGCGCCCGCCGGATCTGGCGCACCGCCTCGAGCACGTAGGCAAGCTCCACCGTCGGATCGGGGGCCGAGAGATTGCGGATCTCCCATTCGCTGCGCAGCGGCCGCTCGAACTTCGGCCCTTCTCCTTCGACGAAGTACAGCCCCAGACCCATCGCATCGGGCACCGTCAGGATGTCGGAAAAGAGGATCGCCGCATCGAGCCCGAAACGCGCGATCGGCTGTAAGGTCACTTCGGTGGCGAGCGCCGGATCCTTGCACAAGGCAAGGAAACTACCAGCCCGTCGGCGCGTCTCGCGGTATTCGGGCAGATAGCGCCCGGCCTGCCGCATCAACCAGATCGGTGTGCGATCCACGGGCTGGCGCAGCAGCGCCCGCAGGAGACGGTCGTTTTGCAAAGAGGGCATGAGAGGGCGACTCCGTAAGGCGACAGGACAGCCGCCATTATACGGAGCTCAGTCGGCATCCTGGATGCGCTTGAGCGACAGGCCGAGCTGCTTGATCTTGCGGTAGAGATGGGTGCGTTCCAGACCGGCAAGTTCCGCCACCCGGCTCATGGGCAAGGCTTCACGCTCGAGCAGGCGCTCGAAGTACATGCGCTCGAAGGCTTCGCGCGCCTCGCGCAGCGGCAGGGTGAGCAGACGCTCCAGCGTGGGCTGATCCGGCAGGCCGAAGATGCGCTCGATCGCTGCCTGGGGCACGACGCCGTCCTCCTGGGCGTCCAGCAAGGCTTCGGCCAGGCCGAAGAGGTCGAGCTCGGCCGGCAGCATTCCCTTGGGCATGCGCGTCAGGCCGCTCGGCGGAAGCTGGGGTACGACTGCATCGCCGCGCCGCTGCGCCACCTCGGCAAGCGCCAGCGGCATGAGGGTGTCGAGCGCACGCAAGGCTTCATCCCGCTGCGGTACCTCGACGCGGCATTGGGCGAAATCAGCCACGAGCGTCTCGGGCCATCCATCCTGTTCCAAGACTTCCGTCTTCACCGCACTGAAGACGATCACACGGGCGGAATATTCTCCCCGGCGTTCGATGGCGAAGCAAAGGTTTTTTTGCTGCAAGCGGGTCAGGTTCTGCAGTTCGTATACATACCAATGCCCGCCGCGCGCCCGCTGCAGCTTGTCGAGCGAAAGCGGCTGGGTTTCGGCACCGAGATCGAGCCTCGGCCCATCGCCCAAGCTCAAGGCATGCGCCAGAGCCTGGACGAGAAAAGAGTCGCTCACCTGAAAGTAGAGGAGTCCCTGGCGCTGCAGATGGTTTTTGGCCCGGTCCAACACCGGCGCAAGCAGGGGATGCTCTCCCAGACGGCCGATCGCCACCTCGCTGGGCGCCTTCGCCTGCCGGGATCGCGCCACCGCCTCCTTGATGGCCGGCAGCAGTTTCTGCATCGAAATCGGTTTTTCGAGAAAATCGATCGCGCCGATGCGCGTGGCCTCTACCGCCGTGTCGATCGTGGCGTGGCCCGACATCATGATCACCGGCGGTGCCGGCGGCTGCCGTCCCATCCACTGCCGCAAGAGGGTGATGCCGTCGACATCGGGCATCCAGATGTCGAGGAGGATCACATCCGGTCGCTCCGCCTCCAGGCGCTCGTTCGCCTGCAGGCCGTTCTCGGCCGTCTCGACGGCATAGCCCTCGTCTTCGAGGATCTCGCGCAGCAGCTCACGGATGCCGACTTCGTCGTCGACGATGAGCACTTTAGCCATCGCGGCCTCCTTCTCGCACCTCGTCGCCGAGCGGGAATTCGATCTCTACCATCGCTCCTCCTTCGGCCCGGTTGACCAAACGCACCCGCGCCCCATGGTCGTCGAGGATCTTCTTGATCACCGCCAGACCCAGCCCCGTTCCCTTGGGTTTGGTCGTGAAATAGGGCTCGAATGCGTGGCGCAGCAGCTCCGGAGGAAACCCGGGGCCATTGTCGAGGACGCGCAGGATCAGCGTGTCGGCATTGCGCCGGACCTCGATGCGGATCATACCGTCCTGCCGCCCCTCCAGCGCATCCTGGGCATTCTGGATGAGATTATGCAACACCTGCCGCATTTGGGAAGCGTCGGCCCGCAACGCCGGCAAAGGCTCTTGCGGCAAGTCGAGCTCCAGGCGCGCCGGAGAGGATTCGTACAAGACCAGCACGCTGCGAAGCAGCGCCTGCAGTTCGATCCAATCTTTCTTCGGCGCGGGCAGGCGGGCATAGTCGCGGAAGGCGTTGACGAGGTTTTTCATCGCCTCCACCTGATCGATGATCGTCTGCGTGGCGCGTTCGAGCATCTGACGCTCCTCGGGGCCCAGACGGTCGGCAAGCTTGTAGCGCAAGCGCTCGGCCGAGAGCTGGATCGGGGTGAGCGGATTCTTGATCTCGTGCGCCAGGCGCCGGGCCACTTCGCCCCAGGCTGCAGTGCGCTGCGCCTGCACCAGGTCGGTGACGTCGTCGAATACGACCAGACGACCGCTGCCGTGGCGCGTCGGCAGAGAAGCCACGTGCAGCAGAAGCACCTGGGTATGTCCGTCGGCGCAGCGACGGCGCCACTCGGTGGGGCCTGCCGGCTCGCGACCGATGAGCTCGGTGATCAAGGTGGCAAATTCCGGCTCCATCGTCCAGCAGGAAGGGGGCTGGCCCGTGCACCCTTGCAGATCGATTTCGAGGATACGTGACGCCGCGGCATTGGCGATCGTCAACTTCCCCTCCGTGTCGAACGCCAGCACGCCGGTGCTCAAGTTGGCGAGGATCGTCTCCAGGTAGGCGCGTGCCGCCTCGATCTGGGCGTGGGATTCTTCCGCCGCCTGCCTCGCCTGGGCGAGCTGCTGCGTCATCGCGTCGAACGAGCGCGTCAGCACCCCAAGTTCGTCGCGGGCCGCGATCGGCGCAAGCGGCCGGTAATCGCCGGCCGCCACCGCCCGCGTTCCTTCCGCGAGCACCATCAGCGGTGCGATGAACTTGCGCGACAGGTACATCGCCAGCGCGAGTGCCGCCAGCAAAGACAGCAGGACGGTGATGGTGAGCGTGAGCGCATAAATGCGCTGCAGACCTTCCTTGCCGACCACGATCTGCTGGTAGTCGCGATAGGCCGTCTGCACCGCCTCGATCTGCTCGACGATGTTCGCCGGTACCCGTTGCACCAGCTGCAGGTAGGCCGCATCCGTCGTACTGCCCGGCATCGTCGCGCCGAGCACGGCGATCACCCGGATCACCGGAACCCCCTCAGGAGAGGTATCGACCCGGTGAAAAAGCCCCGTACTGCGGGCCGCCTGCAATTCGATTGCGGTGGGCAACACCGAGCTCAACCAGCGATCGTCCGGGCTCACCGTCACCAGTGGCGTTCCCTTGGCGTTGAGCACGGTGATGGAGCTCACCCCCAGATTCTCGCGCAGGGGCGTGAGTGTGGCGATGTCCACTGCCCCTGCCTGAGCGAGCTGCCCCCGCAGCGTCTCCGCATCGTGCCGCGCCTTCAGCACCAGGTTGTCGAGCGTGTTGCGCGCGAGCGCCACCCCGCTCTCCAGCGCCCGCTCGACCCGGATGTCGAACCAGGTCTCGATCGAACGCACCACGAAGAAGATCGAGACGAGATAGAGGATCACCGCCGGGATCAGGGCCATGGCGGTGAACATGAGCGTGAGCCGCACGCGCAGACGCGTGCCGAATTTCCGGCGCCGATACTGCCGGTAGAGATGCCAGGCCTGACGGCCAAGCAGCACGCCGAGTCCGGCCACCACCGCTGCATTGAGCGTCAGGAAATAAGGAAAGGCGGAACCGAAGACGTCGGTGTTGCTGCTGGCAGTGGCGAGCAGGAAGATCGAGATCGCCACTACCGCCAGGATCACCACCACCAGGCCGCGGTTCATCGCTTCCTCCAGGGATACCAGCGATAAGGCCCCACCTCCCAGGCATAGGCGTCGTTACCCAGCGCACTCGCGCGCAGGGTCTGCGGCAATTGCGACAGATCGACACTCAGCCGCAATTCGGCCCGTACGTCCGACAACGGGTTGAACACGTCAGCGGCCACCGGCCAGCCGCGGATCGAACGCAAGGATTGCAGCAAGGTCTCCCGGTCGTAGAAAACGTGCGTCGCATCTCCCACCGTCAACAGCCAATCCTGCGTCACCGGCTGGTGCCGTATGGTGATGCGCCAGAATTTGCCGAAGACCAGCTGATCGCTCCAGTACCAACGCTCGCGATAGAGCATCAGCTCCAGGCGCAGGGGCATGGCGATGCCGCGCTGCAGCAGATCTTCCCATACGGCGGGAAAGCGCTCGAACCCCAGATCGGCGTCGAGAAACCAGTTCCCCTCACCGTCGCGCCACAGTCGCGCCCGTGATGCGGCATCGGCCACCGCTGTCCCGTCATTGGTCAGCAAGCCCAAAGCGCCCAAGGGGAGTGCGCCCAAGGCAAACAGCAGCCGCCGGCGCAGTGGATCAAGCGGTTTTGCGCAGCAGCGCGTAGAAGAACCCATCGTGCGTCTCGTCAGGAAGCAATGCGAGCGTCTCGCGCTCGCCATCGAGGGGAACGAGCCGGGCGTCGCGATGGCGCTTCACGAACACCCGCACCTGTTCCTCGTTTTCTTCGGCGAAGATCGAGCAGGTCGCGTACAAAAGCCGTCCGCCCGGTTTGAGCAGCGGCCACAGGCCATCGAGGATCTCGCGCTGCTGCCGGGCGAAGCCGGCGACGTCCTCGGTGCGGCGCAGCCATTTGATGTCGGGGTGGCGCCGCGCCACGCCGCTGCCCGAGCAGGGCACGTCGGCAAGGATCGCATCGAATGGCCGGCCATCCCACCAGCGGGCGGGATGGCGCGCATCGCCGCGCAGCACCTTCGCCGCTACGCCCAGCCGCGCCAGAGCACGGCGCAGTGGCGCAAGCCTCGTCTCCTCGACGTCGACGGCGGTGAGTTCGATGTCGGCCAATTCCAATAGATGGGCGCTCTTGCCACCGGGAGCAGCGCAGGCGTCGAGCACGCGCTCGCCGTCGAGCGGAGCGAGCAGCCGCGCCGCGAACTGGGCCCCCACGTCTTGGGGCGAGACCCAGCCCTCGGCAATGCCGGGGACTTTGGCCACGGGCATCGGTCGCTCCAGCAGCAGCGCCATCGGACCGGCGCGTCGCACGGCGATGCCGGCCGCGGCAAACCGCGCGAGCGCCTCGGCTTCATCGATGCGGCGGCGGTTGAGCCGCAACCCCATCGGCGGATGGGTGTTGCCCGCATGCAGGATTCGCTCCCAGTCGAGCGGATGCTGCGCGCGCACCTTGTCGATCCACCAGCGCGGATGGCGGAAATGCGCCACGGCGGCATCCTGTACCTCCGGCATGGAGGCGGGCACGGAGGCACTCGCACGCGCCGCCTCGGCGAGCGCCTCGGGATGCAGCGCCTCACGCTCACGCAGGAAAGTGCGCAGCAGGGCATTGGCGAATCCCGCCAAGCGTTCTTGCCTCAGACGCACGCAGCTCACGCTCTGGTGCGTGAGCGCATGCGCATCGCGCGGGCCGTCGCGCAGCGCCGACAGCGCCACCAGCAAAGGCGCGAGCACCGGCTCGGGCACGCCGCGCGGCGCGAGCCGCGCCAGCACCCAGCGCCCCCAGCCGTAATCGCGCAGCGCGCTCCAGGCCAGGTCCCGCACCCGCCCCCAGGCCCCAGGCTCGGTCACGGGATGCGCCGCACGCAAGGCGTGATAATGCTCCAGCGCATTGTGTCCCGCGACGACCTGGTCGATGACCTGCGCCGCGAGTTCGATCGCGCCGGCCAGGGTACGCGGATCGACTTCGGCTTCGCGAGTCGCCTCGCCTCTTCCGTGCCGGGCGCTCGATCCTTCCCGCGCGCGCGAGGGTTTGTCGCGGCGACCCGATGTTTCACGTGAAACATTCCTGTCGGTCGAAGCGCGCGGTCGCTCGTTCACGGCTGCACGATCTCCCGCAGATAGCGCGGCAGCACCAGGCGCGCCCGATAGGTTTCCCCATCGAGGTAGCGCAGCTCGCCCAGCCCCCGCTCGGCGATGCGCGCGTCCACCGTCGCCGGATCGAGCGACACCGGATCGAGCGCGTCGGAGGCGCAGGCAAGCATCCAGTTCGCCCCGTAGAGCGGGATGTAGTGCAGATGCGGCCGAACGCAGGCGAAGACCGCACGCAGGCGCCGCAGCAGCTCGCGCACCCGCTCGGGCTGATGGTCTGGCGCCCCCACGTGCAGCGACAGCGCTCCCCCCTCGGTGAGCAGCGCTTTGCACGCGCGGAAGAACTCTTCCTGGTAGAGTGCGGCCGCCGGCCCCACCGGATCGGTGAGGTCGAGCACGACGAGATCGAATTTCCTTCCCTCGGCCGGGGCCACGCGGCGCACGTAGTCCAGCCCGTCCTGCACCCGCAGCTCCAGACGCGGATCGTCGAGGGCACCGCGATGCACCGCGGGGAAATACTTGCGCGCGAGCTCGATCACCTTCTCGTCGAGCTCGACGAGCACCACCTGCTGCATCGTGCGGTACTTGAAAAGCTCCTCGGCCGAGCCACCGTCGCCCCCGCCAATGACGAGCGCCGAGCGCGGCCCTGCATGCGCGAGCCCCGGCACGTGGATGAGATTCTCGTGATAGATGAACTCATCGGCCTCGCTCGTCATCGCGCAGCCGTCGAGACGGAACATGCGTCCGAAGAGCGGCGAATGCCACACCTCGTATTCCTGGTAACGGCTACGGCCGCGTTCCAGGCACTCGGTCACGTCGAAATAATAGCCGCTCCAGCTGCTCAAGGACTCCCACAGCCGCGTCGTCCGTTCGCTCATCGCCTCACTCCCGCGGCGCGATCTTGCCGCGCACCACCGAATGGCTCACTACCTCCATCGGGTTGAGCGTCTCGATCACGCGGCGAAAAACCCGCCGCGCAAGCTCGGAGTTGTCCTTGGAGAAATTGCACACGTACACGTCCAAAGTGACGTTGCCCGTTTCGGGCCAGGTATGGATGGCCAGGTGAGACTCGGCCAGCACCACGGTACCAGTGACGCCGGCATTCTCGCCATTGTCGTGTCGGAACTGGTAGAAATAAGCGCCCAGCGGCGTCAGTCCTGCCTCACGGCATTCCTGCACGCACAAGGTCTCCAACCGTTCCCGGTCGGTGAGCAGAGCGACATCGCAGCGGCAATCATAGAGATCCGCAATCAGATGAAGACCGTTCATCTCCACTTCTCCCGGCCAGCCATGGAAAACTGAAAATTATACAACGAACTGCACGAAAACCGTTCGCTGCCCCAACCGCGGGGACCCGCAATCAGAACAAATATGGGGACACTTGTTCCCAACTCAAGCGCGCGATCAACACCGCCACCACGACGAGAAAGAGCTTGCGCACGAAACCGGAACCACGACGCAGCGCCAGGCCACTGCCCACGCGCGAACCCAGCACGTTGCACAGCGCCAACCACCCCCCCAATGCCCAGGCGATGTGCGCATGGCCCCAGAAATAGGCGATGGCCGCGAGGTTGGTCGCCACGTTGCCAACCTTGGCCAGGGCCGACGCATGGAGAAAATCCAATCGCAACAGACGCACGAACGCGAAGATGAAAAAACTGCCCGTGCCGGGGCCGAAGAATCCGTCGTAGAAGCCGATGACCAAACCGATACCCAGCGCCCGCGCCAGATCGGCCCGTCCCCAAGCCGCGGTGCGGGCATGCAGGCCGAACTCCTTCTTGGCAAAGGTATAGACCGCGACCAGGCTCAACAGCACCAGCACCAGCGGACGGGCCCACTCACGCGGGAAATGCGTCACCGCACTCGCCCCGAACCAGCTACCCATCGCGGCCGCGCCAGCCACCGTCGCCAACAACGCGCCCGGCAGAGCGATGCGCCGAAGATATTGCCGCGCCGCTGCCGCCGTTCCCACCACGGAAGCGACCTTGTTCGTCCCGAAGAGATCGGCGAGCGGCGCCTGCGGGAAAGCGAGCAGCAGGGCGGGCACCTGGATGAGGCCACCTCCCCCCACCGCCGCATCGATGAGCCCCGCGAGAAAGGCCGCCCCACCCAGGACGAGCCATATCCAGCTCAAATCTTCGAGCCCCATTGCTCCTCCTTGCCAATGTTCCACGTGGAACATTCCGGCGATATTCTCATTTGCCGATGCAGAAGCGGCTGAAGATCTCGCCGAGCAAATCCTCTATGTCATATTCTCCAAGGATTCTGCCGAGCGCCCGGTGTGCGGCGCGCAGCTCTTCGGCCAAAAGCTCCAGCGCCTCGCCCGTCTCCAGTGCCGCCTCCAGCGCCCGGCGCGCCTCGCGCAGCGCCTCCAGATGGCGTTCGCGCGCGAGCACCACGTCTTCACCGTGGGCGTGCCAGCCGGCCACCTCCAGCAGCGCCGCCCGCAGCAGCTCCAGCCCCTCGCCGGTGCGCGCCGACAGCCACACGCGTTCGCGAATGCGTCCGTCCTCCCCCGCCTCGCGTCGCGGCGCCTCGCCCGTCAAGTCGATCTTGTTGACCACTTCGATCACCGGCACCTCGGGTGGCGCGAGCGCCAATACCTCCTTGAGCGGGGCCGCCTCGGGGCGATCGAGCGCGCGCAGCGCCAGCACCGCATCGGCCTGGGAAATCGCCTCGCGCGTACGCGCCACGCCGATGCGCTCCACCGGATCGTCGGTGGCTCGCAGCCCCGCCGTATCGATCACGTAGAGCGGAATGCCTTCGATCTGGATCGCCTCGCGCAACACGTCGCGGGTGGTACCGGCGATGTCGGTGACGATCGCCCGCTCTTCCCCCATCAAGGCGTTGAGCAGGCTCGACTTGCCGACATTGGGCGCCCCGGCGATCACCACGTGCAGACCCCGGCGCAGCAACGCCCCCTGACGCGCATTTTCCAGCAGCCGATCGAGGGAGGACAAGGTCTCACCCACCTTCTCGCGGATACGCGCGGCGGCGATGAGCTCCAGATCCTCTTCGGGAAAATCGAGCGACGCCTCGACCCACATGCGCGCCTCGATCAGGCGCTCCTGCAGCGCGCGCACCGCGCGGGAAAATTCCCCCGTGAGCGAACGCGCCGCCCCTCGGGCCGCCGCTCGGGTGGAGGCGTCGATCAGATCGGCCACGGCCTCCGCCTGTGCCAGGTCGATCTTGCCGGAAAGAAAGGCGCGCTCGGTAAACTCGCCGGGACGGGCGAGCCGCGCGCCCAGCCCGAGGCAGCGCTCGAGCAGAAGCTGCAGCACCACAGGCCCGCCGTGCCCGTGCAGCTCCAGCACGTCTTCGCCGGTAAACGAATGCGGCGCAGGGAAGAAGAGCGCCAGCCCCTCGTCGATCACCGCCCCATGGGCGTCGTGAAAGCGTGCGAACGTGGCCATCCGCGGCGCCGGCACCCGCCCGAGCAGCGCCTCGACGAATGCTGCGAGCGACGGTCCCGAGACCCGCACCACGCCGATGCCGCCGCGCCCCGGCGCAGTGGCAATCGCCGCGATCACCTCGCGCGGCGCCTCCCCTTTCTGCACCCCGCTCACGCCACCCACCCTCCAGTACCAGGTAGCGCTACGATCCGCTGGCGCAACCGATCTTTCGCCAGACCCTTCACTTTCCTGCCTTGGCCGGCTCCATCTGGCGCGTGATCCACCACTGCTGGGCGATCGACAGCACGTTGTTCGTGAGCCAGTAGAGCACCAGACCGGAGGGGAACCACAGGAACATCACCGTGAACACGATGGGCATGGCGAGCATCAGCTTCGCCTGCATCGGATCGACCGGCTGTGGATTGAGCTTCATCTGCACCAGCATCGACGCACCCATGAGGATGGGCAGCACGAAGTAGGGATCACGCATCGACAGATCCTGGATCCACAGGATCCACGGCGCCTGGCGCATCTCCACGCTGTTGAGCAGCACCCAGTAGAGCGCGATGAAGACCGGGATCTGCACCAGGATCGGCAGGCAGCCGCCCAGCGGATTGACCTTCTCCTCCTGGTAGATGCGCATCATCTCCTGCTGCATGCGCGCCTTGTCGTCGCCGTAGAGCTCCTTGAGGCGCTGCAAGCGCGGGGTGAGCGCGCGCATCTTGGCCATCGAACGGTAGCTCGCCGCCGACAAGGGGAAGAAGATCGCCTTGAGCAGCACGGTCACCAGCACGATCGCCCAGCCCCAGTTCCCCGTGAGCTTATGGAGCCAGGACAGCACCCAGAAAAGCGGCGCGGCGATCACCGTGAGCCAACCGTAATCGACCACCAGGTCGAACCCCGGTGCGAGCGAACCCAGCACGCTCTGCGTCTGCGGCCCTGCATAGAGACGGACGGATCCTTCCTTCGCCTCTCCCGGCGCCACCGCCCCCAGCGGCAGGATCACCCCCATCTGGAACAATCCTCCCTCCACCGGCCGGACATAGAACTCGCGCTGCACCCCCTCCTGCGGCAACCAGGCCGCGACGAAGTAATGCTGCACCATGGCGATCCAGCCATCCTGCGCGAGCCGCGGAAACTCCGCCTTGCCCTTGAGCACGTCCTCGAAATTGATCTTCTTGTACTTGCTCTCGGCGGTATAGACTGCCGGACCGGTGAACGTGCGAACCCCGAAGAGCGAGTGCTCCTCGGCCGGCAAACCATCGCGCAGGAATTGATAATAGGTCGACGCTTCGATCGGTTCCGTGCCCGCGTTGGCAACCTCGTGGCGCACCTCGACCAGATATTCACCGCGCTTGAAGCGCAGCACTTTGGTCACGAGCGCTCCATTGTCCGCCTGGGCCGTGAGCCGAACCTCCAGCACGTCCTGCCCTGGCGCAAGCCGCACGGCCTCGGCCGGCAGCTGCCATTGCGAACGATGGTTCGGCAGGCCCGCGCCGATCAGCCCCGACTGCACGCGATAGACGTGGCCGGCACGGCCATCGTCGAAGAGCACGAAGGGTTTGCTGCGGTCTTCGCGCGCGGCGTAGTCCTTGAACGCGAGGAAGACGATGTCGCCGCCACGCTCCGAGATCTCCGCGGTGAAGCGGTCGGTCTCGACCACCATGCGCCGCGCCTGCGCCTCTTCGAGCGCCCCGGAAGCCGGAGCGACGGCGGCCCGCTGCGACTGTGGCACCTCGCCCAGACCGGCCCCTTGCTGCGTTGCGACGGCTCGCTCGGCCTGCGGCTGCGGCACCGGCTGGTTGTGACGCAACCAGGCCTCCCACAGCATCACCAGCGAGAACAGAAACACCAACAACGGGATCAGGCGGCGTTGTTCCATGGAACCATCCTGGGAAAACGGGCAAAAGAATCGGCGAATTATGGCACAGGGTCGTGCCCGCCGGGATGAAAGGGATGGCAGCGCAACACCCGTCGCAGCCCCAGCCACAGGCCCTTCAGGGCCCCGTGGCGCTCGATCGCCTCCAGCGTATACTGCGAGCAGGTGGGATGGAAACGGCAGTTGCGCCCCAGCCAGGGGCTGATCGCCAGCTGATAACCGCGAATGAGCGCCATCAGGAGGCGGCGCATTTCCCTGCCTCCCGCACGAGCCGATCAAAGCAGGAAAGGAGATCCTCGCGCAGCATCCGGCGGGTGACCGCGACGATCGGCGCGCTCAGCCGCACCACCAGGTCGCAGGCCGGCAGCCGCCCCTTCTCGAGGCGAAAGGTCTCGCGCGCGATGCGCTTGACGAGATTGCGCTGATGCGCGCGCCGCACAAGTTTCTTCGCCACCACCAGCCCCAGGCGCGGGCGACCCAGCTCGTTGGGATTCCAGTGAACGGCAAAAAACCGCCCGCGGATCACCCGCCGCGCCGTGAAGACGCGCGAGAACTCGGACGGCTGCAGCAGGCGGTCGGCGCGACGAAAGCGCGCCCCCGCCTCGGACAGGATCTCGCCGCTCAAACGGCCAGGCGATGACGGCCCTTGGCCCGACGCGCCCGGATCACAGAGCGGCCGCCGCGGGTGCGCATACGCACGAGGAAACCATGGGTACGCTTGCGGCGGATCTTGGAGGGTTGATAGGTGCGTTTCATGGGATCACCTCGAACGGGAAAATCTCGTTATTTAACAGACAAGCGGAGGACATGTCAAGAAAAATCACAGAAGGCGAATCGGTTACACTGCGAGCATCCTGCACCTTTCTCCCCTATGCCCACTCCACCCTTACCCGCTCTCCCTCCCCTCACCGGCCTCATCCTCGCCGGCGGCCGCGGCACGCGCTTGGGTGGCGTCGACAAAGGACTGGTCGAACTGCACGGGCGACCACTCGTCGAGTACGTGCTCGAGCGGCTGCGGCCGCAGACCGGGGCAATTCTCATCAACGCCAACCGTCACCACGAGCGTTACGCCGCCTACGGCGTGCCGGTAATTCCGGACCTCGAAGGCGGGTTCGCCGGGCCGCTCGCCGGCATCGCCGCGGGACTCGCCACCGCCCGCACCGACTGGGTGGTCGTCGTCCCCTGCGATTGCCCCTTGCTGCCGTCCGACCTCGTCGCTCGGCTGTGGCAGGCGCGCTGCACCGCCGAGGCCGACGTGGCCGTCGCCCAAGCCGCGGGGCGGCTGCAGCCTGTCTTCGCACTCGTACCGATCACGGCGCGCGCCGAGCTCGAACGCCGCCTGCGCGCGGGCGAGCGCAAGGTCGAAGCCTGGCTCAAGGCGCAACGCTTGGCCATCGCCGATTTTTCCGACGAAGCCGAAGCCTTCGTCAACGTGAATACCGAGGAAGAACGGCGTGCGCTGGAAGCGCGCCTTGTCTCGTTTCCTCGCCCTTTGCTATAGTGAGCCGACACGACCCCCTCAGGCCCACTCTCCATGCCGCCGTTTTTTCATAGGCTCAGTTTCCGCCTCCCGGCCATCTTCATTGCCTTCTCCTTGCTCGTCGCGCTGGCCAACGCATTCACTTTGTACGTTTCCTGGCAGCTCCAAGGTAGCGCCGCGGCGATCAACGACTTGGGCAGCGAACGCATGCGTTCATACCGCATTGCCTTTCTACTAACCCAGCGCGAACCCGGCGAAGGCAATGGCGAGAATCTCAGCGACCAGATCAGGGAAGAGATCGCCCGATTCGAAGAAGTTCTGAGTCGTCTCGAAGTCGGCGATCAGAGCCGGCCGCTGTTCGTACCGCCACGACCCACCATCCGACGGCAGTTGGCAGACATCCAAACCGCCTGGTCGGGGGAAATCCGTCCCGCCTTCGAATCACTCCTTACTATCCCTGCCGACCAGAGGCTCCACTACCTGCCGCGCTTGCGCCGTGCGCTCGACGGATTCGTCGGACGCATCGATGCGCTCGTCACCGATATTGAGCAGGCGAGTTCCCGCAACACGGCACTGCTCGGTAGCCTGCAACTGGGGCTCCTGGGCCTGGCGATCGGAGGGAGCGTCGCGCTCGTCTATCTCATCATTCTGCTCGTCGTCCGCCCCGTGCTCAGCCTGCAAGAAGGGGTGCAGCGCATGGAGAAGGAAGATTTTTCCGCCCGAGTACCGGTGGAGAGCGAGGATGAATTCGGCGATCTCGCCCGCGGTTTCAACCGCATGGCCGCCCACTTGCAAGATCTTTATGCCACGCTGGAGCAGCGCGTCGAGGAAAAGACGAGGCATCTAGAAAAAAGGACCCGCGAACTGACCCTGCTCTACGGCGTCTCTTCCTTTCTCGAGGAACCCAGTAACATCGAGACCCTATGCCGCGGTTTTCTGCAGGCTGTCCTGCCCGCCATGGGGGCCGACGCTGCTTCGATACGAATGATCGACCCTCAGACGCAGCAAATCCACCTGTTCGTACATGAAGGACTGCAGCCGGGGTTCGTTGCCAAGGAACGCTGTCTCGCACAAGGGGAATGCCTATGCGGCGCCAGCGCCTGGACGGGGCAAACGCTCGTCCAGACTTTTCCGGCCCAGGGCGAACTCCCCTATGCCTGTGAGGCCGCTGGTTATCGTTCCGTATGGATACTACCCATCGCGGTGCAAAAACAGCGGCTGGGGCTCTTCAATCTCTATTTCCGCGAAGCAAGCGAACTCTCGCCCCAAGAACGGCGCCTGCTCGAAACATTAGTGCAGCATCTGGGAATCGCCATCGAAAACCGCCAGCTCGTCTCGCGCGAACGCGAACTCGCTGTGTCCGAGGAACGCAATCTCCTCGCCCAAGAACTGCACGATTCGATTGCCCAATCGCTCGCCTTCCTTAACTTGCAGGCCCAAATGTTGCGCCGATCAATCGAGAGCGGCGAGCGAGAACAGGCGCTCACCGAGCTGGCCCAGATCCGCGAAGGCATCCAGGAGAGCTATGACGACGTGCGTGAGCTCCTCGTCCATTTCCGCCTTCGCCCTGGTGCCAGTGAATTCGAGGAAACGGTGCGCTCGGCCCTCGAAAAATTCGAGGGTCAGACAGGGATCCACACCAATCTGCGGATTTCCGGCGCGGGCATGCCGCTCACCGCCGAGCAGCAGCTGCAGGTCCTGCACATCGTGCAAGAAGCGTTGTCCAATGTACGCAAGCACGCCGCTGCCAATGAAGTCACCGTGGAGATCCAGCGCGGCGAAACGTACCGCATCGAGGTTCGCGACGATGGTTGCGGCATCGATCCCCGAAGGCTGGAAGATGGTGAGGGCCACGTCGGGCTGAAGATCATGCGCGAGCGAGCGCATCGCATCGGTGCCACGCTGGACATCCTCTCGACACCGTCTGAAGGAACCTGCGTACGGCTGTTGCTGCCGTTACTTCAAAAGGAGGCTGCATGACGAAAAAGATCGGCGTCTTGCTCATCGACGACCACGCGCTTTTTCGCAGCGGCGTCAAGGCGCTTCTTTCCCGTCAGCCTGACATCGAGGTTGTCGGCGAAGCAGCCGACGGACTCGAAGGCATCAAGCGCTGCGCTCAGCTCCAGCCCGACCTCGTGCTGCTAGACCTGAACCTTCCTGGCCTGAGTGGGCGCGACACCCTCGCTTTGCTGCTCGAGGAGCATCCATCTTTGCCGATCGTCATATTGACAGTCTCGGAGGAATCGTCCGACCTGATGGACTGCCTCAAGTCGGGGGCCAAGGGCTATCTGCTCAAAAACATCGAAATAGACCAGCTCATCGACGGCATCCGACGTGCGGTGCGTGGCGAAGCCGTGATGTCACCGCAAATGACCGGCAAGCTCGTCGAAGGCATCCGGTACACCACGGCCAGAACGACCGCACCGCAGGCGGAACACGAAAAACTCAGTCCGCGCGAACGCGAGATTCTCGCCTTTCTTGCCCGTGGAGCGAGCAACAAAGAGATCGCCCGAGCCCTTGATCTCGCCGAGAGCACCGTCAAGATCCACGTGCAGCACATTTTACGCAAGCTGAATTTGTCCAGCCGGGTTCAAGCTGCCGTCTACGCCGTCGAACAGGGTCTGGCGGCCAAAGACCGAGCCTAGTCCTTTCGGCGTATCCCTTATCCTCCTTTTGCCTCGCCCTCTTTCACCTTCCGTGGAATGGAAGAGCCGAGCGCCGCACCCTACACTGCCTTCGTCGCTTGCATGATCGTCTTTTCCTTTCGGAACGGCGATTTCCACCACGGAGGCAGATCATGGCATCGCAAACCTACAAGCAGATCTCGGTCCTGAGCGCGAGTACCTTCGCTTTCACGATCTGCTTTGCCGTCTGGGTGATGTTCTCAATCATCGGGATTCCCATCAAGGAGACGCTGGGGCTCAACGAAACCGAATTTGGCTTGCTCACCGCCACCCCCGTGCTCACCGGCTCACTGATCCGGCTGCCCCTGGGGATGCTCACAGATAAGTACGGTGGCCGCCCCGTCTTCATGGTGCTCATGCTCGTCACGGTAATCCCGATCTACCTGATCAGCCAAGCGACCGAGCTGTGGCAGTACCTCGTACTGGGGTTGTTCATGGGCTTGGCCGGCGGTTCCTTCTCGGTCGGCATCGCTTACGTGGCGCGCTGGTTCGACAAGAGCCGGCAGGGTTTGGCGATGGGCATTTTCGGGGCGGGCAACTCCGGCGCTGCGCTCACGAAGTTCGTCGCCCCCTCGCTGGTCGTCGCCTACGGTTGGCAGTCCGTGCCCAAGGTATACGCGGTTGCGATGCTCGTCACCGCCATCCTCTTCTGGTGTTTCACCTACACCGATCCTTCTCACCGGGTTCAATCGAGCATCACCTTCCGCGACCAGCTGCGTGCCCTCAAGGATCCGACCGTCTGGAAACTGTGCCAGTATTATTCCATCGTCTTTGGTGGCTATGTCGGCCTCAGTCTGTGGCTGACAAAGTATTACATCAATGAATATGGGTTCGACATCCGTACCGCCGCACTGCTGGCTTCCACCTTCGTGCTTCCGGCCGGCGTCATCCGTGCGCTCGGCGGCTGGCTCTCCGACCGTTACGGTGCTCACCCCGTCACCTGGTGGGTGCTTCTCATCTCCTGGGTGTGCCTTTTTTTCATGTCCTACCCTCAGACGGAGATGACGGTGCAGACGGTGAAAGGGCCACTGACGCTGCACATCGGGCTCAATCCGTGGGTTTTCACGATGCTGCTCATCGTGCTTGGCTTTGCTTGGGGCATCGGCAAGGCCTCGGTCTTCAAATACATCTCCGACCAATATCCCGAAAACATCGGCGTCATCTCCGGCATTGTTGGCCTCATCGGCGGATTGGGTGGATTCCTGCTGCCGATCCTCTTCGGGGTGCTGGTCGACCTTACCGGCTTGCGCTCGAGCATCTTCATGTTGCTGTGGGGCATCACGCTCGTGTCGCTCGTTTGGATGTATTGGACCGAGATCGTCCCTCGTCGGCGTAGCGAATCTTCCTTCACACCAACCCCTTCCTCCCGCTGAGCCTTTCAGGAGACTCCCATGACTTCGCGCGTATTGACCAACTGGAACCCGGAAGACCCGGTGTTCTGGCAACGGCAGGGCAGACGCATTGCGATCCGCAACCTGTGCATCTCCATTCCGGCCCTGTTACTCGCCTTCGCCATCTGGATGGTATGGAGCGTGGTGATCGTAAATCTGCCGCACATCGGTTTTCACTTCACCACCAACCAGCTCTTCTGGCTCGCTTCGGTGCCCGGGATTTCCGGTGCAACGTTGCGCATCTTTTACTCCTTCATGGTCCCCATCTTCGGCGGGGGTCTGTGGACGGCGCTGTCGACCGCCTCGCTGGCGATTCCGGCGCTGTGGATGGGCATTGCCGTACAGGATCCTTCCACCTCCTACGTGACCTTCTTGGTGATTGCGCTGCTGTGCGGCTTCGGCGGCGGCAACTTCGCCTCCAGCATGGCCAACATCAGCTTCTTCTTCCCCAAGTCGCTGCAGGGTACGGCGCTCGGGCTCAACGCCGGCTTGGGAAATCTCGGCGTGTCAGTGGCTCAGTTCGTCGTGCCGCTCGTCATCACTACCGCCGTGTTCGGAGCGCTCGGCGGCGGGCCGCAAACCTGGGTCAAAGGGGATGAGACGAAACTCATCTGGCTACAGAACGCAGGCTTCATCTGGGTGCCCTTCATCCTCGCCACGGTGATCGCGGCCTGGTTCGGCATGAACGACATCGCCTCGGCCAGAGCTTCCTTCGCCGAACAAGCTGTGATCTTCCGCCGCAAGCACAACTGGCTGATGTGTTGGCTCTATCTGGGCACCTTTGGCTCCTTCATCGGCTATTCGGCCGGATTCCCCATGCTCATCAAGACGCAGTTCCCCGGTGTCGACCCTCTGCAATATGCCTATCTCGGCCCGCTGGTGGGCGCCCTGAGCCGTCCGCTGGGCGGCTGGATCGCCGATAAGGTCGGCGGTGCCCGCGTCACCTTCTGGAATTTCATTATCATGACCATCGCTGGGCTCGGTGTGCTCGTCTTCCTGCCCAAAGGCTCGGCCAATGCTTTCGCCCTGCCCTGGGGACCGACCGAAGGCAGTTTCGCCGGATTCTTCACCATGTTCATGCTGCTCTTCTTCACTTCCGGCATTGGCAACGGTTCCACATTCCGCATGATTCCAGTGATCTTCCGTACCCTGCACGAACGCTGGAGCGCCGGCCAAGGAGAGCAAGCCAAGGCACAGGCAATGCGAAACGCGAGCAAGGAAGCGGCGGCAGTGCTCGGCTTCACTTCAGCGGTGGCCGCCTATGGTGCCTTCTTTATCCCAAAATCCTATGGTACCTCCATCGACCTCACCGGCGGAGCCGAGGCCGCGCTGTGGCTCTTCATCCTCTTCTACCTAACCTGCATCGCCGTGACCTGGCGGTTCTATTCGCGCAAGAATGCCGAGATTCCCTGCTGATTGCCATTTTTCGGAGAAACCTCATGAGCCATTTTCTCGATCGACTGAAATATTTCACCCAAGAGCGCCCTGTCTTCGCCGACGGTCATGGCCAGGTGCGGGAGGAAGACCGGGCGTGGGAAGACGCCTACCGCATGCGTTGGCAGCACGACAAGATCGTGCGCTCGACCCATGGGGTCAATTGCACCGGTTCGTGCAGTTGGAAAATTTACGTGAAAGGCGGCATCGTCACCTGGGAGACCCAGCAGACCGACTATCCGCGCACACGGCCGGACATGCCCAACCACGAACCGCGCGGCTGTCCCCGCGGGGCGAGCTATTCGTGGTATCTCTATAGCGGCAACCGGCTGAAGTATCCCATGGTGCGCGGGCGGCTCATGAGGCTGTGGCGCGAGGCGCGGGAGAAGCTTGGTCCCGTGGAGGCCTGGGCGAGCATCGTCGAGGACCCGGTCAAGTCGCGGGCCTTCAAGTCGGTGCGCGGTCTCGGCGGATTCGTGCGGGCCACCTGGGACGAAGTGAACGAGATCATCGCCGCGGCCAACATCTATACGATCAAGAAATACGGCCCCGATCGCGTCGCTGGTTTTTCGCCGATCCCGGCCATGTCCATGGTCTCCTACGCCGCCGGCAGCCGTTATTTGTCGCTCATCGGCGGGGTGTGCCTGAGTTTCTACGATTGGTACTGCGACCTCCCCCCCTCCAGTCCTCAGACCTGGGGAGAGCAGACCGACGTACCGGAATCGGCAGATTGGTACAACTCGAGCTACCTCATCGCCTGGGGCTCGAACGTGCCACAAACACGCACTCCCGATGCCCACTTCTTCACCGAGGTCCGTTACAAGGGAGCGAAGACCGTGGCCATCACTCCCGATTATTCGGAAGTGGCCAAACTCTGTGACCTATGGCTGCCGGCAAAACAAGGTACCGATGCCGCCTTGGCGCTGGCCATGGGACACGTGATCCTCAAAGAGTTCCATCTTTCGGGCAAGAGCGAGTATTTCCGCGACTACGCCCGGCGCTATACCGACCTGCCGTTCCTGGTGCTGCTCAAGAAGAAGGGGGAGAGCTACGTGGCGGACCGGCTGGTGCGGGCTTCCGACTTCGCCGGCAAGCTGGGGCAGGAGAACAACCCGGAATGGAAAACGGTGGCGTTCGACGAATCGAGCGGCGAGCTGGCAGTCCCCCTCGGCAGCATCGGCTTCCGCTGGGGCGAGTCGGGCAAGTGGAACCTAGAGCAGAAGGACGCCCGCACCGGCAACGATATCAGCGCCCGGCTCACGCTGCTGGGGTGGCATGATGCGGTGGTGCCGGTGGCGTTCCCCTACTTCGGCGGGCGTCCCCACGAGCACTTCCCTCATAACCCGAACGACGAGGTGCTGCTGCGCAATCTCCCGGCGAAGCGGGTTGAGCTGGCCGACGGCGAGGCGCTGGTGGCCACGGTCTACGATCTCATGATGGCCAACTACGGCCTGGACCGGGGCCTCGGCGGCGCAAATGTGGCGACCTCCTACGACGACGACGTGCCCTACACGCCGGCATGGCAGGAGCGGATCACCGGCATCCCTCGCGACCGGGTGATCCAGGTGGCCCGGGAGTTCGCCGACAACGCCAACAAGACCCGGGGCAAGTCCATGATCATCATCGGCGCGGCCATGAACCACTGGTACCACATGGACATGAATTACCGAGCGGTCATCAACATGCTGGTGTTCTGCGGCTGCGTCGGACAGTCGGGGGGCGGCTGGGCCCACTACGTGGGCCAGGAGAAGCTGCGGCCCCAGACCGGTTGGACCGCGCTGGCGTTCGCCCTCGATTGGAACCGGCCGCCGCGACACATGAACTCCACGTCCTTCTTCTACGCCCACACCGACCAGTGGCGCTACGAGAAGCTCAAGGTGTCCGAGATCCTGTCGCCCCTCGCCAGCCCGGAGCAATACCGCGGCAGCCTCATCGATTTCAACGTGCGGGCCGAGCGCATGGGCTGGCTGCCCTCCGCTCCACAGCTTGCAGCGAATCCGCTGGAGGTCACCAAGGCTGCTGCGGCAGCGGGGATGGATCCCAAGGATTACGCGGTGAAGGCCCTTAAAGAAGGCAGCCTCAAGCTTTCCTGCGAGGACCCGGACAATCCGGTGAACTTCCCGAGGAACCTCTTCGTCTGGCGCTCCAACCTCCTGGGCTCTTCGGGCAAGGGGCACGAGTACTTCCTCAAGCATTTGCTGGGTACCCAGCACGGGGTGCAGGGCAAGGATCTGGGCCAGATGGACGAGGAAAAGCCGCAGGAAGTGGTGTGGCACGACCAGGCGCCCGAAGGCAAGCTGGACCTGTTGGTGACCCTGGACTTCCGCATGTCCACCACCTGCCTGTATTCCGACATCGTGCTGCCCACCGCCACCTGGTACGAGAAGAACGACCTCAACACTTCAGACATGCACCCCTTCATCCATCCCCTGTCGGCAGCGGTGGACCCGGCGTGGCAGGCCCGCAGCGACTGGGAGATCTACAAGGGCATCGCCCGCAGGTTCTCCGAGCTGGCGGTGGGGCACCTGGAGGTGGAAAAGGACCTGGTGCTTACGCCGCTCCTGCACGACACGCCAGCGGAGCTGGCCCAGCCCTTGGAGGTCAAGGATTGGAAGAAGGGCGAGGCGGACCTGATCCCGGGGAAGACCGGGCCGCAAATGACGGTGGTGGAGCGGGACTATCCCAATACCTACAAGAAATTCACCGCCCTGGGGCCCCTCATGGCCAGGTTAGGCAACGGCGGCAAGGGCATCGGCTGGAACACCGAGCAGGAGGTGAAAGGGCTGGCGGAGCTCAACTCCACGGTGGCCGAGGAGGGGGTGTCCAAGGGGCTGCCCCGGATCGAGAGCGACATCGACGCGGCGGAGGTGATCCTGTACCTCGCCCCCGAAACCAACGGGGAAGTGGCGGTGAAGGCCTGGGAGGCCCTGTCCAAGATCACCGGACGCAACCACACCCATCTGGCTCGCGGCAGGGAGGAGGACAAGATCCGGTTCCGCGACATCCAGGCCCAGCCGCGCAAGATCATCTCCTCGCCCACTTGGTCCGGCCTGGAGAGCGAGCACGTGTCTTACAACGCCGGCTATACCAACGTGCACGAGCTGATTCCCTGGCGCACCCTCACCGGGCGCCAGCAGCTCTACCAGGACCATCCGTGGATGCGGGCTTTCGGCGAGGCGCTGGTCGCTTACAAGCCGCCCATCGACACCAAGACGGTGCGCGAGCTCCTGGGCAAGCGGGGCAATGGCCATCCCGAGGTGGTGCTCAACTTCATCACGCCCCACCAGAAGTGGGGCATCCACTCTACCTACACCGACAACCTGCTGATGCTGACCCTGTCTCGGGGCGGCCCCATCGTGTGGATCTCGGAGGCCGACGCCCGCAGGGCCGGCATCGAGGACAACGACTGGATCGAGGCCTACAACTTGAACGGGGCGCTCACCGCCCGGGCGGTGGTGTCCCAGCGGGTGCCGCAGGGCATGGTCCTCATGTACCACGCCCAGGAGAAGATCGTGAACACCCCGGGTTCGGAAGTGACCGGCCTGCGGGGCGGCATCCACAACTCGGTGACTCGGGTGTGCCCCAAGCCCACCCACATGATCGGTGGCTACGCCCAGCAAAGCTACGGCTTCAACTACTACGGCACCGTGGGCTCTAACCGGGACGAGTTCATCATCGTGCGCAAGATGGCCAAGGTGGATTGGCTCGACCGGCCCCTTGCCGACGAAACCGCCTAAGGAGATCTCCATGAAAGTCAGAGCTCAGATCGGGATGGTGCTCAACCTAGACAAATGCATCGGTTGCCATACCTGTTCCGTCACGTGCAAGAACGTCTGGACCTCGAGGCCCGGTGTCGAATATGCCTGGTTCAACAACGTCGAGACCAAGCCCGGCGTCGGTTATCCCAAGGAATGGGAGAACCAGGACAAATGGCAAGGCGGCTGGAAGCTCGCCGAGGACGGCACACTTACGCCACGCATCGGTGGGCGCCTGCGTGTGCTCGCATCACTGTTCGCCAACCCCAACCTGCCGGAGATCGACGACTACTACGAACCTTTCACCTTCGATTACGAGCACTTGCAACAGGCACCCCTGTCGCAGACCTCACCCGTGGCCCGACCGCGCTCGCTACTTACCGGCCAGCGCATGGAGAAGATCAAGGGAGGGCCGAACTGGGAAGAATTGCTCGGCGGTGAATTCAGCATCCGCGCTCGCGACCGGAATTTCGCTGCGGTCCAGAAAGAAATCTACGGGCAGTTCGAAAACACCTTCATGATGTATTTGCCGCGCCTATGCGAACACTGCCTCAATCCTACCTGCGTTGCCTCCTGCCCCTCCGGCTCCATCTACAAGCGTGAGGAAGACGGGATCGTCCTCATCGACCAGAACAAGTGCCGCGGCTGGCGCATGTGCATCTCCGGCTGTCCGTACAAGAAGATCTATTTCAACTGGCAGACGAGCAAGGCGGAGAAATGCATTTTCTGCTATCCGCGTATCGAATCAGGCCAGCCGACGGTGTGCTCCGAGACCTGCGTCGGCCGCATCCGCTATCTGGGCGTGCTGCTCTACGACGCCGACCGGATCAAGGAGGCCGCTAGTTCCGCCGAAAAGGATCTCTATCCAGCGCAGCTCGGTGTCTTCCTCGATCCCTTCGACCCCAAGGTGATCGAACAGTCCCGCGCCGACGGGATCCCCGACGACTGGATCCGCGCCGCCCAAGCTTCGCCCGTCTATAAGATGGCCGTGCAATGGCAAGTAGCACTCCCCCTGCATCCCGAATACCGCACGCTACCGATGGTGTGGTACGTACCGCCGCTGTCTCCCATCCAGTCGGCCGCCAACAGCGGCCTGCTGCCGGACGATGGCCTGCTGCCAGACGTGTCGCGGCTGCGCATCCCGTTGCGCTATCTCGCCAACCTGCTCACCGCCGGCGATGTCGCCCCCGTGCAGCGCGCACTCGAGCGCCTGCTCGCCATGCGTGCCTACATGCGGGGCAAGACGGTCGAGGGCAAGGCCGATGCCGCGCTGCTGGAGCGTGTCACGCTCACCGAACCCCAGGTACAGGAGATGTACCGCATCCTTGCCATCGCGAATTACGAAGACCGTTTCGTGATCCCCACCACGCACCGCGAATACGCCGAGGATGCCTACGATCTGCGCGCTTCGTGCGGATTCAGCTTCGGCGACGGCTGTAGCGGCGGTCCCGACAAACCGAGCCTCTTCGGCGGGAAAAAACGGGTGATTCCTCTCAAGGAGATCAGCAAATGAAAACCTATCGCGCACTCGCCGCCCTGCTCGATTACCCCGATGAAGCGCTCCTCGAGGCACTGCCCGAACTCGCCGAGACGATAGAGAGCGAAGCGATCGTGCCATCTGCCGAGCGGGCGCGGCTCCTTGCCTTCCTCGGCCAACTGCAAGGCAGCGATCTGATGGCCCTGCAGGAACACTATGTCGAGCTTTTCGATCGCAGCCGGGCATTGTCGCTGCACCTCTTCGAGCACATCCACGGCGAATCCCGGGATCGAGGTCAGGCGATGGTCGAACTCAAACAGATCTATGCCAGTAAAGGGCTCGAGCTCTCTGCCCGGGAACTGCCGGACTACCTGCCGGTGCTGCTCGAATACCTCTCGCTGTGCAAACCTCGAGAAGCCGCCAAGCTCTTGGGGGAAACTGCCCACGTGCTGGTCATGATCCACGCCGCACTTGCGCGTCGCCGAAGTTACTATACCAATGTATTCGCTGCGCTCCTGGCCGCCGCGGGCTTGGAGGCGCCGGAGGAAGAAATGGAAGCGACCTCGCCCGACGACACTCCCGAAGCGCTCGATGCCGCATGGGCCGAAACCCCCGCCTTCGGCCCACGAGCCGGTGCGGCACTCTGCGGTGCCCCTTCCAGCTGGCAATCGCCTTCCCCTCGTCCCCCCGCCGGTTGCTGATCGCTCCTCAAGGAGAAGACCATGAGCTCTCTACACCAATTCCTGTTCGGCACTTATCCTTATATCGCCTCGGCAATCTTCCTGTTCGGAAGCCTCGTGCGCTTCGATTATGCCCAATACACGTGGAAGAGCGACTCCTCGCAGCTGCTCAAACGCGGTCAATTGCGCTGGGGCAGCAACCTCTTCCACCTCGGCATCCTCTTTCTCTTTCTCGGCCACCTCGTCGGTCTGCTCACACCCCATTGGGTCTATGAACCCTTCCTCGAGCCAGCGCACAAGCAGCTGCTGGCGATGGTCTCTGGAGGAATCGCCGGGACGATGTGCATGATCGGGTTACTTCTTCTGATCCATCGGCGCCTGACCGAGCCGCGCATCCGCGCCAACAGCAAGACGATGGACTTCGTCATCCTCTTCTGGATCCTCTTGACGCTCTCGCTGGGGCTCACGAGCATCTACGTCTCGGCCGGGCATTCCGACGGCAGTGTGATGCTGGCGCTTTCCGACTGGGCACAGCGCATCGTCACCTTTCGTCCCGGGGCCGCTGCGGCAATCGCCGAAGCCCCATTCGTGTTCAAGCTTCACCTTTTCTGCGGCATGACGCTGTTCCTGCTCTTCCCCTTCTCCCGCCTCGTACACATCTGGAGCGGATTTGGCTCCGTCGCCTACCTCGTCCGCCCCTACCAGATCGTGCGCACCCGCCGCCTCGGTCGAGAGGAAACGCAGTGAGCATTTCCTATGCGAGGCGGTTTTCGCCTCGCTCACCCCTGCCGCTGCCACGTCCCCGAGCGTCCGCCGCTTTTGTGCACCAAGCCGACGTCGGTGATGCGCATTCCCTTGTCGATCGCCTTGCACATGTCGTAGACCGTGAGGAGCGCCACCTGCACTGCCGTGAGCGCTTCCATTTCCACGCCGGTGCGCTCGCGCGTCTCGGCCCGGGCGCGGCAGCGCACCGCTACGCGATCCGGTACCGGCTCCACCTCCACCTCCAGGTGCGTGAGCGCCACGGGGTGGCACAGCGGCACCAGTTCCCAAGTGCGTTTCGCCGCCATGATCCCGGCGATGCGCGCCGCCGCCAGGGCGTCACCCTTCTTCAGGTTGCCCTCGACGAGCGCCGTGAGTGCCGCCGGCGACATTTCGAGGTATCCTTCGGCGATCGCGACCCGATGCGTCTTCTCCTTCTCCCCGACGTCCACCATGTGGGCGGCGCCGGTGGCGGTGAGGTGCGGCAAATCGGCCATTCCAACTCCCATAACGCGATGTTCGTGACCCCACGATGATACAGGAGCCGCCGCGATGGACACCCGAGCCCCGGCAAACCCGCCCCTGATCGACCGCTTCGGTCGACACGTCACCTACGTGCGCTTGTCGGTGACGGACCGCTGCGATTTTCGCTGCGTCTACTGCATGAATGAGCAGATGACGTTCCTGCCCAAGGCGCGCATCCTCACTCTGGAAGAGATGGCGCTGATCGGCCGCGCCTTCGTCGAATTGGGCGTGACGAAACTGCGCATCACCGGGGGCGAGCCCCTGGTGCGGCAAAACGTGCTATCGCTCTTCGCCGAACTGGGAAAACTCCCCGGCCTGAAGGAACTCACGCTCACGACCAACGGCTCGCAGCTCGCCCGCCACGCCGCCGCGCTGCGCGAGGCCGGGGTGCGCCGCATCAACGTGAGTCTCGACAGCCTGCGCCCCGAGCGCTTCCGCGCCATCTCGCGCGTGGGCAGCCTCGACAAGGTGCTCGAAGGGATCGAAGCCGCCCGGCGTGCCGGGTTCGAAGCGATCAAACTCAACGCCGTGCCGATGCGCGGCATCAACGACGACGAGATCCTTGATCTGGTCGAATTCGCCGCCGAGCGCGACTTCACCGTCTGTTTCATCGAGGAGATGCCGCTCGGCGAGATCGAAGGACACGATCGGCGCACGAGCTGCGTGCCCAGCGACGAAGTGCGCGCGCGCATCTCGGAGCGTTACACGCTGCTGCCCACCGTCGAACGCACCGGCGGCCCGGCACGCTACGAGCGCATCGCCGAGACCGGCACCCTCGTCGGATTCATTTCGCCACACAGCCACAATTTCTGCGACAGCTGCAACCGTGTGCGCGTCACCACCGAAGGGCGGCTCCTGCTATGCCTGGGACAAGAGCACTCGGTCGACCTGCGCCGAGTCCTGCGCACCCATCCAGGCGAACTCGAACCGCTCAAAGAAGCCATCGTGGCCGCGATGGCGATCAAACCCAAGGGGCACGAGTTCGATCTCACTGCCAAGCCCGTGCTCTTCCGGCACATGAATGCCACCGGCGGTTGACGAAGGGGAATCTCCAATGGAAGAACGCACGAGCGCACTCCTCGAGGCGCTGGACGCCCGGCGCGGCATCCTCGCCGCCGTCGGCGCAGGCGGCAAGAAGACCACGCTCTACCAGATTTTCTCCGCCCACCCGGGACGCGTGGCCCTCACCACCACTACCTTCATCACCGACTTCGGCCCCGAACTCGGCGCCGAGATCCTCATCGCCCCCGAAGACGAACTCGAAGAAAAGGTGCGCGCGAGCCGCGCACGCAAAGTCGCCTACGCCACGCCCTCGGACAAGCCGGGGCGGGTAGCGGCGGTGTCCGGCGAGCGCATCGCCCGGCTGCACCACGAGGGCAGGTTCGATCTCACGCTGGTGAAGGCCGACGGCGCCCGCTCGCGGCTCCTCAAGGCGCCCGCGCCGCACGAACCGAACCTGCCCGAGGCGACCGACACGGTACTCCTCATCCTCTCGCTCCAGGCGCTGGGACGACCCCTCTCCGAGACGATCGCGCACCGCCCCGAGCGCGTCTCCGCCCTCACCGGCCGCGCCCTTGGCGAACCGGTGGCAATCCCTGATTTCGTCGCGCTCTACACGCATGAAAACGGGCTATTGCAAGGAACGTCGGGAAAACGCGCCATCCCCGTGCTCAACATGATCGACGAGGATCGCCTCCTATCCGCCGCCCGCGCGATCGCCGAAGCGACGCTCACCGCCTGTCCGCGCTTCGAGCGCTTCGTGCTCACGAGCCTACGGCGGCCGGGCTACCTCGTAGAGGTCGTGCGGCGCTGAAACGCCTCACTTCAAATTCCCCGAAAGGAACTGCTGCAGCCGCTCGCTGCGCGGGTGCGCCAGCACTTCGCGCGGGTTGCCCTCTTCCTCGACCAGCCCCTGGTGCAGGAACATGACGTGCGTGGACACCTCGCGCGCAAAGCCCATCTCGTGCGTGACCACGATCATGGTGCGGCCCTCCTGCGCGAGGTCGCGCATCACTTTGAGCACCTCGCCGACGAGCTCCGGGTCGAGCGCCGAGGTCGGCTCGTCGAAGAGCATCACCTCTGGCTCCACTGCCAGCGCCCGGGCGATCGCCACGCGCTGCTGCTCGCCGCCGGACATGTGCGAGGGATAGGCGTTCTTGCGGTGCGCCACGCCGACCTTGGCGAGGTAATGCTCGGCGCGCTCGATCGCCTCCTTTTTTGGCACGCCCAGCACGTGTACCGGCACCTCGATCACGTTCTCCAGCGCGGTCATGTGCGACCACAGGTTGAAATGCTGGAAGACCATGGCCAGACGCGAGCGGATGCGCTGCAGCTGCTTGCGATCGGCCGCGCGCAGGGTGCCGTCCTTGGCCGGCACCAGCCGCAATTCTTCGCCGTCGAGCACGATGCGCCCGGCGTTGGGCTGCTCGAGCAGGTTGATGCAGCGCAGCAGGGTGCTCTTGCCCGAACCGCTCGAGCCGATGACGCTGATGACGTCGCCGGCGTCGGCCTTGAGCGAAACCCCTTTGAGGACTTCGTGCGCCCCATAGCGCTTGTGCAAATCGTCGACTTCGAGTTTGACCATGAATGGTTCGCCTTGCGGATCGGGTCTGGCGACAGGAAAATGGCTCAGCGACGCTGCGGCCGCAGGTGGGCGAGCCAGCGGCGCTCGGCGGCCTTGAAGAGCTGCAGCAACAGGAACGTGAGCACGAGATAGAAGGCGCCGGCGGTGAGGTAGGCCTCGAAGGGCAGGAAATACTGCGCGCTGATCGTGCGCGCCACGCCGGTGATGTCGGCGAGCGTCACGAGCGAAGCCATGCTGGTGGCGTGCAGCATCATCACCACTTCGTTGCTGTACTGCGGCAACGCCCGGCGCAGCGCCGAAGGCAGGAGGATGCGCCGGTACATCTGCAGGCGGGACATGCCGGCGGCGCGCGCCGCCTCGATCTCGCCCGGCGGGGTGGTCTTGAGGCAACCGGCGATGATCTCCGCGGTGTAGCCGGAAGTGTTGATGGCAAACGCCAGGCAGGCGCAGAAAGTGGCGTCCGACAGCCAGGGCCAGAGAAGGCTCGCGCGCACGGCCTCGAACTGCGCCACGCCGTAATAGAGCAGGAAGAGCTGCACGAGCATGGGCGTGCCGCGGATCACGTAGGTATAGAACCAGACGGGCAGGTTGAGCCAGGGCGAACCCGACACCCGCATCAGCGCAAGCGGCACCGCCCAGACGAAACCCACGGCGAGCGACACGAAGAGCAGCTGCAGCGTGACGCCCACGCCGTGCAGGAACTGGGGCAGATTCTCCCAGATGACGGAAAAATCGAGGATCACAGCTGCACTTCCCGTACGCCCAGGGAGAACCGCTTCTCGATCACGCGCAGTGCGAGCAGCGACACGCTAGTGATCGCCAGGTAGAGCGCCCCGGCGAGCAGCAGATAGGTGAAGGGCTGGCGCGTGGCGTCCCCCGCCTGCTTGGCGTGGAACATCATGTCCGGCAGGCCCAGCACCGACACGAGGGCGGTGGACTTGATGAGCACCAGCCAGTTGTTGGCGATGCCGGGAATCGACAGGCGCACCGTCTCCGGCCACAGGATGCGGCGGAACACCTGCCAGCGACTCATGCCGTAGGCGAATCCGGCCTCCACCTGCCCTTTGGGGATGGAGAGGAAGGCTCCGCGGAAGGTCTCCGACAGATAGGCACCGAAGATGAATCCCAGGGTGGCCACGCCGGCGGCGAACGGGTCGATGTCGATGTAGTCTTCGTGACCGACGAGCGCCGCGGCGCGATTGACGAGATCCTGACCGCCAAAATAGACCAAAAGAATCATCACCAGATCCGGGATGCCGCGGATCACGGTGGCGTAGGCTTCACCGAGCCAGGCAAGCGGGCGCAGCGGCGAGAGCCGCGCTCCCGCCCCCGCGAGCCCCAGCGCCACGGCCAGCGCCATGGAGCCCAGCGCCAGGTGCAGCGTCAGCCAGCTGCCTTCGACGATGGTGAGCCAATAGCCGCCGCTCATCGCCCATCTCCCATGGGCTCATTCGCCATAGATGTCGAAATCGAAGTATTTCTTCGCGATTTGCTGGTACTTGCCGTTGGCGCGGATCGCGTCGATGGCGGCGTTGAATTTCTCCACCAGCGCCGTGTCGCCCTTGCGCACCGCCACGCCGATACCCTCGCCGAAATACTTCCGGTCGGTGAAGGCCGGCCCCACCGTGGCGAACCCTTTACCGGCATCGGTTTGGAGAAAGCCGAACTGGATGCTCACCGCGTCGGCGAGCGAAGCGTCGATGCGCCCGGCGACGAGGTCGAGGAAGACTTCTTCCTGCGATGCGTAGCGCACCACCTCGATGCCGGCCGGGGCGAAGACGTCGGTGGCATAGCGGTCGAAAATGGTGGCGCGCTGCACGCCGACTTTCTTGCCCTTCAGATCGACCAGGGGATCCTTCACCTCACTGCCCGCCTTCATCACCAGGCGGCCGGGGGTGTAGTAGTATTTCTTGCTGAAATCGACCGATTTCTTGCGCTCGTCGGTGATCGACATCGAAGAGATCACCGCGTCGATCTTGCGCACCTTCAGCGCAGGGATCAGGCCGTCGAACTCCTGCTCGATCCACTGGCACTTGACCTTCATCTCCTCGCACAGGGCGTTGCCGATGTCGTAGTCGAAACCGGCGAGCTTGCCCTCGGGCGTCTTGTAGGCGAAGGGGGGATAGGCGGCTTCGATGCCGATGCGCAAGGGCTTGTCCTCGGCCATCGCCGCACCCGAAGCGAGCGAGCATAAGAGCGCGCCGAACAACAAGAAGAGCTTTTTCATGACCGGCTCCTTCACAGGGAGGTGTGGAAAAAACGCATCGATGCATCGATCGATGTCACGCCCGTAAGTTTCCCGCCGTCGGCCGAAGAAGGGCCTCAGGGGATAAAGGCCGCTCATTTTACCAATACCTTGGCTTGGGCTGCTGCGTGCGCCGCGATTTCGCCCATCCTGTGGATAACTCCCCTTTCGGCGTGGACGGGTTAGAATACCCCCTCGAGCATCGTCAATCCATCCAGAGGGCTTTCCTTGAGTCACGAAGCGTGGACCGCCTGCTGCGAGCGTCTGCGTGCCTCGCTGCCGGCGCAGCAATTCAACACCTGGATCCGCGCCTTGAGCGCCGAACCCGAGGAAGGCGGCGAAGGGGTGCGGCTGCGCGTGCTCGCCCCCAACCGCTTCATCCTGCAGTGGGTGCGCGAGCGCTATTGGCCCAAGATCGCCGAGCATCTCGCCGAGCTCGGCATCGCCCAGGCCGAACTGCAGCTGGGCGCGGCGACCAAAGGGGGAACGCCGCCGCGCCCCTCCCGTGCCGCATCCGCCGAAGTCCCTTCATCGACCGACGCGACCGAGACGCCCGCGGCGGCGGCTCAGGAATCCCCCCCTGCTGCGTCGCCGGCAGAGGAGAGTTCCACCGAACCCAAGCCCAGGCCCGGTCGCAGCGCCCCGAAACGCCGCCCTCTGCCGCTTGCCGAGGACGTCGCTCCTTCCTCGACCCTCGAAGCCCTCTACGAGCGCACGCGGCTCAACCCGGCGGCGACCTTCGACACCCTGGTGACCGGCCGCGCCAACGATCTGGCCCGCGCCGCGGCCATGCAGGTGGCGCACAATCCGGGCGCCTCCTACAACCCCCTTTTCGTCTACGGCGGCGTCGGCCTGGGCAAGACCCACCTCATCCATGCCATCGGCAATGCCATTTTCCGCACCGACCCGCGCGTGGTGATCCGCTACGTGCACGCGGAAGATTACTATGCCGACGTGGTGCGCGCCTACCAGCAGAAGAGCTTCGACGCCTTCAAGCGCTACTACCGTTCGCTCGACGTGCTGCTCATCGACGACATCCAGTTCTTCCAGAACAAGGCGCGCACGCAGGAAGAGTTCTTCCACGCCTTCAACGCCCTCACCGAGGCGCACAAGCAGATCGTCATCACCTGCGACACCTACCCCAAAGACATCCAAGGGCTGGAAGACCGGCTCATCTCGCGCTTCGACTGGGGCCTGACGGTGCAGATCGAACCGCCCGAGCTCGAGATGCGGGTGGCCATCGTGCAGAAGAAGGCGCAACTGCTGGGCGTGCAGGTGGGCGACGACGTGGCCTTCCTGATCGCCAAGAACCTGCGCTCGAACGTGCGCGAGCTCGAAGGCGCGCTCAACAAGGTGGTGGCCTTCGCCAACTTCCACAGCCAGCCGATCACGCTGGAGCTGGCCAAGGAGGCGCTCAAGGACATCCTGCACGCCTACAACCGCCAGCTCAGCGTCGAGCACATCCAGAAGACGGTGGCCGACTACTACAAGACCAAGGTCGCCGACATGCACTCGAAGAAGCGCACGCGCGCGGTGGCGCGGCCGCGCCAGGTGGCGATGTGGCTCGCCAAGGAGCTCACGCCGCTGTCGCTGCCGGCCATCGGCGAGGCCTTCGGCGGGCGCGACCACACGACGGTGCTGCACGCCTACCGCACGATCAACGAGCTGCGGCTGACCGACCCCCAGCTCAACCACGACGTCCACGTGCTGCTGCAGGTGCTGCGCGGCTGAAGACTTTCATTGCAGGAGAGAGACCGAATGCTTTTTCTCGAATCGACCCGCGACCAGCTGCTGCAACCGCTGCTGGCCGCGAGCGGCGTGGTCGAAAAACGCCAGACGATGCCCATCCTCGCCAACGTGCTGCTCGAGCGCGACGCCGGCCGCCTCGGCCTCACCGCCACCGACGGCGAGATGCAGCTCGCCGTACGCATCGACGCGAGCGAGCTGCCGGGTGAAGAGGGAAGGCTCACCGTCAATGCGAAGAAGCTGCTCGACATCCTGCGCAGCCTGCCCGAAGGCGCGGTGATACGGCTCGAGCGCGACGGCGACAGCCGCCTGGTGCTGCGCTGCGGCCGCAGCCGCTTCACGCTGCAGGCGCTGCCGGCCGAAGAATTCCCCCGCCTGGTGGCACCGCAGGGAGAAGACGCGCCGATGCGGCTCACCCAGCGCGAGCTGCGGCGGCTGATCGCGCTCACTTCCTACGCCATGGCGCAGCAGGACATCCGCTATTACCTCGTCGGCATGCTCTTTGCCGCCGAGGGCGACCGGCTCGACGTGGTCACCACCGACAGCCACCGCCTCGCCCACTGCGCCCAGCCGCTCTCCGAGCCCCTGTCTGGCGCACGCGAAGCCATCGTACCGCGCAAGGCGGTGGGCGAACTGCAGCGGCTGCTCGCCGACAGCGACGAGACGGTGGAAGTGCGCATCGCCGACAAACAGATCGTGTTTCGTTTCAAGGACACCGAATTCCTCAGCAAGATCATCGACGGGCGCTTCCCCGACTTCCGCCGCGTCATTCCCAAGGATCACCCCATCCGCGTCTCCTTCGTGCGTACCGAGCTGCAGCAGTCCTTGCAGCGCGTGGCGATCCTTGCCAGCGACAAGATCCGCCCGGTCAAACTCTCCTTCTCCCCGGGCCTGGTGCGCCTGTCGAGCCACAACGCCGAGCAGGAAGAGGCGGTCGAGGAGATCGAGATCGCCTACGACGGCCAACCGCTGGAAATCGGCTTCAACGTCGGCTATCTGCTCGACGTGCTGGGGGCGCTCACCAACGAGGTCGTGCATCTGTCGCTCAAGGACGGCAACGCCGCCACGCTCATCACCGTCCCCGAGGACGAAGGCTTCGAATACGTCGTGATGCCGATGCGCCTGTAGAACCGCAGCAAGAAAAATCTGTCAGACATTTCATCGATACGAGGAAAGAATTTCCGTCATGAGCCGAGACGTGCAGAAAACTCCCAGCGAAACCTACGACGAATCCGCCATCCAGCAGCTCGAAGGGCTGGAGGCCGTGCGCAAGCGTCCCGGCATGTACATCGGCGATACCTCCGACGGCACCGGTCTGCACCACATGGTGTTCGAGGTGGTCGACAACGCCATCGACGAGGCGCTGGCCGGTTACTGCGACGAGATCGTGGTGACGATCCACGCCGACAACTCCGTGTCGGTGATCGACAACGGCCGCGGCATCCCGGTGGGCATCAAGTGGGACGACAAACACGAGCCCAAGCGCAGCGCCGCCGAAATCGTCATGTGCGTGCTGCACGCCGGCGGCAAGTTCAACCAGAACAGCTACAAGGTCTCCGGCGGGCTGCACGGCGTGGGTGTGTCCTGCGTCAACGCGCTCTCCAAGTGGCTGCGGCTCACGGTGCGGCGCGACGGCAAGAAGTACTTCATGGAGTTCCACCGCGGCGTACCGGCCGTGTTCGACGAGGAAGTGATCGACGGCATCCCGGTGCGCAAGATGCGCGAACTGGGGCCGACCACCAAGCGCGGCACCGAGGTGCATTGGCTCGCCGACGAGGAAATCTTCGGCACCGTCGAATACCATTACGACATCCTCGCCAAACGCCTGCGCGAGCTCTCCTTCCTCAACAATGGCGTGCGCATCAAGCTCATCGACCAGCGCACCGGCAAGGAGGAGGATTTCGCCTTCTCCGGCGGGGTGCGCGGCTACGTCGAATACCTCAACCGCAACAAGCAGCCCATCCATCCCCACATCTTCCACGCCCAGGGGGTGGTGAAAGTGCCGCAGGACGTGGGGCACGAAGTGGAGATCGCCGTCGAGGTGGCGATGCAGTGGAACGACAGCTACCAGGAACAGGTGCTGTGCTACACCAACAACATCCCGCAGCCCGACGGCGGCACGCACCTCACGGGGCTGCGCGCCGCGCTCACGCGCGTCATCAACCGCTACATCGAAGAGCAGGAGATCGCGAAGAAGGCCAAGGTCGAGATCACGGGCGATGACATGCGCGAGGGCCTTGCCTGTGTCCTGTCGGTGAAGATGCCCGACCCTAAGTTCGCGAGCCAGACGAAGATGAAGCTCGTCTCCTCCGAGGCGCGCCCGGCGGTCGAAGAGATCGTCTCGGCCAAGCTCGCCGAATTCCTGCTGGAAAACCCCAACGACGCCAAGACGATCTGCGGCAAGATCGTAGAGGCGGCGCGGGCGCGCGAGGCGGCGCGCAAGGCGCGTGAAATGACGCGGCGCAAGGGTTTGCTCGACGGCGTGGGGCTTCCCGGCAAGCTCGCCGACTGCCAGGAAAAGGATCCGGCGCTGTGCGAGCTCTTCCTCGTCGAAGGGGATTCGGCCGGCGGCTCGGCCAAGCAGGGGCGCGACCGCAAATTCCAGGCCATCCTGCCGCTCAAGGGCAAGATCCTCAACGTGGAGAAGGCGCGCTTCGACAAGCTGCTGCAAAGCCAGGAGATCGCCACCCTCATCACGGCGCTGGGCACCGGCATCGGCAAGGACGAATACAAGCCGGAGAAGCTGCGCTACCACCGCATCATCATCATGACGGACGCCGACGTCGATGGCGCCCACATCCGTACCCTGCTGCTCACCTTCTTCTACCGGCAGATGCCCGAGCTCGTCGAGCGCGGCCACATCTACATCGCCCAGCCGCCGCTCTACAAGATCAAGCACGGCAAGACCGAGCTCTACCTCAAGGACGACCAGGAGCTGCAGCAGCACCTGCTCAGGCTCGCCCTCGACGGAGCGGAACTGCTGCCGCGCGAAGGAGCCGAACCGCTGCGTGACGAGACGCTCGCCGGTCTGGCGCGCCAGTATCTGCTGGCCGAATCGCTCATCTCCCGTCACGCCGCGCGCATCGACGCGCAGGCGCTGCGCACGCTTCTCGCCAACGACGTCGCCCTCGACCTCTCCAGCCAGGAAGCGGCCTTGGCCAGTGCCGAGCGGCTGCGCGCCGTGCTCGACGGCGCCCTGGAGGTCGAAGCCGTATTCGACGAGACGAACGAGGAGTGGGTGCTGGAGCTCACGCGCATGCACCACGGCAACGCCCGGCGCTCGCGCATCGACCCCGATTTCCTCGCCTCGCACGACTGGCGCCTCATCCGCGAGGCCGCCCGGACGCTGGCCGATCTCGTCGGCCCGGGGGCGCAGGTGCGCCGCGGCGAAAAAAGCCAGCCGGTGGGCAGTTTCGCCGAGGCGGTGCAGTGGCTCCTCGCCGAAGTCGAGCGCAACCTCGTCAAGCAGCGCTACAAAGGACTGGGCGAGATGAACCCCGAGCAGCTGTGGGAGACGACCATGGACCCGGCGGTGCGGCGGCTGCTGCGCGTGCAGATCGAGGACGCCATCACTGCCGACGAGATCTTCACCACCCTGATGGGCGAGCAGGTCGAGCCGCGGCGCGCCTTCATCGAGACGAACGCGCTCTACGCCCGCAACATCGACGTGTGAGACCGGCGACGGCGCCTCATTCGAGGCTTGCCGTCGCGAGCTTCATCCCGAAGGCGACGAAGAGCGCCCCCACCGCGCCGGTGCCGCCGATGGCGAGCCGCCGGCGTCGGCGGAAGGCCGCGGCGAGTTTGGCGCCGGCGAGCACCAGGGTGGCGAGATAGGTCATGCTGCACAGCTGCACCGACACCCCCAGCACCAGGAAGGCGAGGAGCGGATACTCCGCCTGAGGGTCCACGAACTGGATGAAGAAGGAAAAGAAAAAGAGAATGGCCTTGGGGTTCATCAGGCTGATGAGCAAGGCCGAACGGAAGGGGTGCAAAGCCCCCGTGCGCACTTCTTCTTCGGGCGTGGCGATCGCCTCGCCGCGGCGCAAGGCTTGGCTCGCCCGCCAGGCGGCGCGCATCAGCTGCAGGCCGATCCAGCACAAATAAACCGCCCCCGCGAGCCGCAGACCGAGAAAGAGCGCCGGCACGAGCTTCAAGAGCGAGGCGGCGCCGAACACCGCCGCGAACATCAGCACCGTATCCCCCACAAGTACGCCGAGCGCCGCCCGGGCACCGGCGCGCGCGCCATGGCGCGAGGCCGTGGTCATCACGTAGAGCGAATTGGGCCCCGGCAGCAAAATGATGAAGATGGTGCCGATCAGAAAGGTGGAATAGTCGACGATACCGAGCGACATGGTTCGATCCGCGAAAAGTCGATGGACTCCATGCTAGCCGATATTTCGGCCCTCGAGCTAGCCCCAAACCCAGGGGTTCTTGACCGCCCCCAGCAGTGCTGCTAAAAAGAGAACCTGAGCCGGCGCCAGACCGGCCCGATCATCGACCAGAGGAGGAAGACCATGGGTGCGATCCGTCACCTCGTTGCGGCGTTCGTGCTGTGTGCCCTCGCCGCCGCGGCCCAAGCGCAGACGTACATCACCGTGCTCACCGGCGGCACGAGCGGCGTCTATTACCCGCTGGGGGTGGCCCTTTCCAAGATCTACAGTGAAGCCATTCCCGGCGCCAAGACGAGTGTGCAGGCGACCAAGGCGAGCGCCGAGAATCTCAACCTGCTGCAGGCCGGCCGCGGCGAAGTGGGCTTCTCGCTGGGCGATGCCGTCACCCAAGCATGGACGGGGAACGAGGAAGCCGGTTTCAAACAGAAGCTCGACAAGCTGCGGGCGCTGGCGGCGATCTATCCAAACTATATCCAGATCGTGGCGAGCAAGGAATCCGGCATCCGTACCCTGCAGGATCTGCGCGGCAAGCGCCTGTCGGTGGGAGCGCCGCGCTCCGGCACCGAGCTCAATGCGCGCGCCGTCCTCGCCGCTGCGGGACTGTCCTACGCCGACCTCGGCAAGGTGGAATACCTCCCCTTTGGCGAATCGGTCGAACTGATGAAGAACCGCCAGCTCGACGCCACCTTGCAGTCGGCCGGCTTGGGCGTTTCTTCGATCCGTGACCTGGCGACCAATGTGCCCATCGTCGTCGTCCCGGTGCCGCCGGAGGTCGTGACCAAGATCGGCGATCCGGCCTACCAGCCGGCGGTGATCCCGGCCGGTACCTACAGCGGGCAGGATCAGGACGTCCCGACGGTGGCGGTGCGCAACATTCTGGTGACGCACAGCGGGGTGCCGGAAGAGGTGGTCTATCGCATGACGAAGTCGATGTTCGAGCATCTCGACGAGCTCGTGGCCGCCCATACCGCAGCCAAGGGAATCAAGCTCGAAGAGGCCACCAAGGGTCTGCCGATCCCGCTGCATCCGGGGGCGGAGCGCTATTACCGTGAAGTCGGCCTGATCCGTTGAAGGAGGGGCACCATGCACGAAGGCGTCGGCCAAGCGGCGGAAGACGAGAGGGGGGTTGCTTCACGCCTGCTTTTTCTCATCGCGGTGGCTTTCTCCCTTTTTCAACTCTACACGGCGGCCTTCACGCCTTTCTCTTCCCTGGTCACGCGCGCCGTGCATGTGGGTTTTCTGCTCACGCTCACTTTCGGCTTCCTCGCGCGCGACGGTCTGGCCAAGGGCAAGAGGCTCGTTCCGCTGCTGTTCCTCGCCTGCGCGCTGCTCGCGGCGGGGGTGGCCGCCTATCAGTGGGTGTTCGAGCATGAACTGATGCTGCGCTCGGGCGAGCCGACCTCGCTCGATCTGTGGATTGGCATCACGCTCATGGTGCTCGTCTTCCTCGCCACGCAGCGCATGATGGGCTGGGCCTTGCCGCTCATCTGCGGCGTGCTCGTGCTCTATGCGGTCTATGGGCGCTGGCTACCGGAGCCCTTGAATCACCGTGGTTACCCATGGGAGCAGGTGATCGAGCACCTCTCCTTCGGCACCGAAGGCATCTACGGCATTCCGATCTACGTCAGTTCGAGCTACATCTTCCTCTTCATCCTCTTCGGCGCCTTTCTCGAGCGTGCCGGCATGCTCAAGCTCTTCACCGATTTCGCTCTGGGACTCGTCGGACACACCCAAGGCGGGCCGGCGAAGGTGGCGGTGGTCGCGTCGGCCCTCATGGGGACGATCAACGGCAGCGGCGTGGCCAACGTGGTGACGACCGGCCAGTTCACCATCCGTCTGATGAAGCAGTTCGGCTACCGTGCCGAGTTTGCCGGCGGGGTGGAGGCCACGGCCAGCATGGGCGGACAGATCATGCCGCCGGTGATGGGGGCGGTGGCCTTCATCATGGCCGAGACGATCGGGGTGGAATACGTGGAAGTGGCGCGCGCGGCGCTCATCCCGGCCATCCTCTACTTTGTCACGGCGTTTTGGGTGGTGCATCTGGAGGCAGGGCGACTGGGCCTGACCGGCATGCCCAAGGAGAGCCTGCCCAATCCGTGGCGCGCGGTGCGCGAGCGCTGGCATCTGGTACTGCCGCTGGCGGTGCTGGTCTATCTGCTCTTTTCCGGCTACACGCCGCTCTTCGCCGGCCTCGTCGGCCTGCTGCTCACCGTGGTGCTGATCCTGGGCGCGAGCCTGTCGGAGGCGGCATTGAGGGGCGCGATTCGCACCCTTTTCTGGATCGTACTGGGGCTGATCTGCGCCGCCTTCTTCCGCTGGGGGATCGCTCCGGTGCTGGTGCTCATCGCCGTCCTGGTGCTCGCCTGCGCGTTCCTCCCGAAGAGCCGGCCTATCCTGCCGGATCTGGTCGCGGCGCTGGCTGAGGGGGCGCGGCAGGCGCTGCCGGTGGGAATCGCCTGCGCCCAGGTCGGCGTCATCATCGGCGTGATGACGCTCACCGGGGCGGCCTCGAGCTTTGCCAACGCGGTGCTCGCCGTGGGGCAGCACAGCCTCTTCCTGTCGCTGCTGCTCACCATGCTCGTGTGCCTGGTGCTGGGCATGGGTATCCCGACGATTCCCAACTACATCATCACCAGCTCGCTCGCCGCCCCGGCCCTGTTGCATCTGGGTGTGCCGCTCATCGTCAGCCACATGTTCGTCTTCTATTTCGGCATCATGGCCGATCTCACGCCTCCGGTGGCGCTGGCCTGTTTCGCCGCTGCACCCATCGCCGGGGCCTCGGGCCTGGCCATCAGCCTGCAGGCGATCCGCGTGGCGGTAGCCGGCTTCATCATCCCCTTCATGGCGGTATACGCCCCGGCGCTGATGCTGCAGGGCGATCCAGGATGGCTGGAGGTGGCCTACGTCGTCTTCAAGGCACTGCTGGCCATCTGGCTGTGGGGCTGCACGGCGATCGGTCATTGGCTGGGGCCCCTGTCCTGGTTCGAACGGCTGTGGGCTTTCGTGGCCGCAGCCTTACTGGTGGCCGCCGTCCCGCTCACCGACGAGCTGGGGTTGGCGGCCGGTTTGGCTTTGTTAGGGTGGCACTTCTGGCGCCATCGCCCGCGGCCAGCGCCGACGGCATGAAGTGCCCATGAGCGGTCTGTGCCTGAGCGCGCTGGGAACGACGGTTTTCCTGCCCGTGGGCGTCTTCACCTTGAGCTGGCAGCATTCGATCGAGAAGACGCCGTGGGAAGAGCGCTGGCGCATCGAGGAGGGGGTGCCGGCCCGGCTCGTTTTCGTCGAAGGGCGCATCCGCGGCTCGGGCGCCGGCATGGAGCCCCCGCCGCAGGCGAGGCTGGAGGACGGAGTGTGGGTCTATCACGCGGATCTGCGCCTTCCTGCCTTGCATCTGGCGCACTCGCCCTTTGCGCCGGAATACCGCCTGTGCCTCGAAGAGGGATGTCATGCGCTCGATGCCTGGCTGCCGGCTTTGCCGGAGATCGGGGAAGTCGAGCTCTTTCCCTGCTCGCCGTCTTCGGCGGACTCTCCGCCGAGCGCCACGGATAGCGCCGGCAGCATGGCGCGCAGCGTTTCGGCGAAGAGGTAGAACCGCCCCTCGAAGCGCTCGCGGGCGTCGCGCGCTTCGCCCGCCGTCTCGTCCTCCGCGTCGCTGCGCGCAAGGCGTTTGAGCGCTCCATCGGCAGTGAGCACGAAACTCAGCCGGTCGGCATAGGCGAGCGCGAGCCGCGTCGGGCGTTTGCCGGCCGCCAGGTGGGCGCGGATTTCGGCGGCGACTTTTTCTTCCTGCAGGGGAAGCCGCGCGTAGCGCACGAGCGCGCGGCTGTCGTCCTGCGCTTCGAGCTGCACTTCGTCTTCGAGCGAGAAGGGGCCGGGGGCCTCGCCGGCGAGCAGCCAGTCGGCCATCGCCGAGGCGGGCGCGAGCCGGGTGCGCCAGGGCTTCAAGGGGAAACGTTCGGCGCTGGCGCGCAGGGTGTCGATCACCCGTTCGGCAAGGGCGAGGCTGCCGGCATCGACGGCGAACCACCCTTCGCGCGGATCGATCCACACCGGCACGCGCCGACGCCGGGTGAAGGCGCGCGGCAGCCATTCGGCGCGGATGGCCTCGCGCAGGTCACGCAGTTCCTTGCGCGAGAGGGGATAGCCCCGCTCCTCGGCGATCGCCTCGGCGCGCTGTTCGGCCTCGGCTTTGACCACGCTCGCCGGCAGGAGGCGCTCCTCGCGCACCCAATGCGCCAGCCAGTGCCCCCCTACGTCCGCAATCGCCTCGTCATCGCCGAAGGGCGGCGCCCAGCCCTCGCTCGTTTCGTTCTGCGGCCCCACCGGCAGAAAGGGACGACGGAGGAAGAGCTCGTTCCAGTAGGTGCGCCCTTCCGGACCGTCCCAGCGATAGAGACGCAGGTTCTTGAATTCGATCATGCTTTCCCTCGTTTCTTCCGTGCGATCGCAACGATGCGCGCCATGGTGTCGGCATCGGCCGCGGCATAGGCCTGGGAAAGCCACTCGGCCACGGGCCGGCCGTCGGGCGCGAGCAGAGCCTCGTCCAGGGTGGTGTCATAGCGGAAATTCAGCCCGAGGCGTTCGCCTTCGATGACGAGCGAGATCTCCAGCGTTCCGCCGGGCCGGCCGTCCTGGGGTTCAACGACGAAGCGCAGACGTTTTCCCTCTTCCCACTCGACACGATCGCGGTAGCTGTCGTGGCCAAAGTGCAGCCGGCGCAGCACGTGCGCCGGGCCTCGCTCCAGGATGTCGCAGCCGGTCAGCCCCAGGACGAATTCCTGCGGATGCTCGATGCGCGTCGCCAGGCCCTGCCAGACCTCGATGGCATCGAGTGATTCTTCCGGAGCGAAGAAAAGGCGGTGTTCGAAGTGCACGGCGAGGTCCTCTCGAAGGCTGCAGCGAAGTCTAGGGGCAAGGGACGGCGAGGGCAAGGGGCAAGGGACGGTGGGGCGAAGCCGCGGCGATGGGTAGTTGTACACAGATCTTTTATAAAAACTTTTAGTGTTTACTATGCTCGAGGAGGATCTGTGGAAAACCAAAGAAACACTTTGATAACATTGAAGTTTCCTTGATGGTGATCCCGTGGGCGCATGGGCTTGCAAGCGGTGCGGCGTAGACGAATGCTTTCTCCGATGCGGAAAAAACGGCAAGTTTTCCCCAAACTTTCCCACGCTTTCCCTCGTCCTTGTTCACTGTGGCGGGTTTGCCACAGCAAGAAACCATAAAAAATTTACGGTCTTTAAAAAGACCTTTCTGTATGAATGGTCATTTGCGGCGACATGGGTTGGTAAACAATTTGAAGTAGTAAACAAAAAACCATGTAAACAACGTTCATCCCAAATCTGTGGATAACTTTGTAGCTTCCGCAGGATTTGAGCGTTTCCCCGTCGGGAAAACTTCGGGAAAAACCTGGGAGCGGCGGTGGAGGAATTGGGGATGGAATCCAGTGCTGGGTAAAGATTCTCATTGATCCACAAACGATTACCGGAGAATCCCTGTGTTCATGCACGGTCTGGAACCGTTTGGAAGGGAACAGGGAAAGCGCGGACAGGGATGGGGGTAGGCTTGTGGATAATTCTGTGAAAAGGGCGCAGCGTGATGAATCCGTTCAAGGACTTGCCCGCGTTTCTTCACGATCCACTGGAAGAGGGGAGAAGAAGGGATGGCGTTGACATCGCGCGCCGCGGCGGTGTATCTTGCCCTTACTTCGGGTGCCCGCTCCGATGTCTTGGGAGCGGGTGAAACGGGAAGCCGGTGAAGCGGGCATCGCCCCGCCATTCCGGCGCAGCCCCCGCTGCTGTGAGCCTGACGGGAAGCGCATCGGCCACTGTGCCTTCGAGGGCATGGGAAGGCGCGCGGACCGGATGACGGCGAGCCAGAAGACCGGCCCGGAGTGCGTAGTTGGTGCGAGCCCCGGGGTGTGGGTTTGGCTGACGGTCCGGGGCGGTTTTTTTTCCTCTTCCCCTCTCCCGTAGGCCCTTTCTCCTCGTGCGGCTCGTCTTGGCGAAACGTTCGCAAAGGAGACGGGTCATGCATATCGAACCAGGCGTCGTCACGGGCGCCAAACTGTTGCTGGGTCATGCCACCGCGGCCGCGAGCCTGGGGGCGGCGTTCTTGCTCTCGGCCAAGGTGGTGAAAAAGGACGGCTTGCCGGCGCTCGCGCTGCGCGCGTTCGTGGCGTCCTTGCTCGTGTTCTGTTTCTTCGAGGTTCTGCCCCACCAGCCGGTGGGCGTGTCCGAGGTCCACCTCATCCTGGGTTCCACCCTACTGCTGCTCTTCGGCCCCGCGGCGGCGGCTCTGGGTCTGGCGGCAGGCTTGCTCATGCAAGGGCTCTTCTTCGCCCCGGCCGATCTGCCGCAGTTCGGCATGAACGTGACCACGCTCCTCGTGCCGCTCTTTGCCACGGCGCTCCTGGCGCGGCGCATCGTGCCGCCGCATACTCCTTACGTCGATCTGCGCTATCGCGATGTGCTGCGCCTGTCGCTTGCCTATCAGGGGGGCGTGGTGTCGTGGGTGGCGTTCTGGGCGCTCTACGGCCAGGGGATCGGCGCGGAGAATCTCGCCCAGGTGGCTTCATTCGGCGCGGCCTACCTCGCGGTGGTGCTCGTCGAGCCGCTCATCGACCTGGCGGTGCTCGCGGCGGCCAAGGCTTGGCATGGCGGCGGGGAATCCCTGTTGCTGCAGCGGCGCCTCTTCGCAGGTCGGGTCTGATGCCAGGAACGGTGTGGTTCGTCGGGGCTGGCCCCGGCGATCCGGAGCTCCTCACCGTCAAGGGCAAGGGGCTGCTCGAACGCGCCGGTGCCGTGCTCTTCGCCGGGTCGTTGGTGGATGCCGCGGCGACGCGCTACGCGCCGCCGGGTTGCCTCATCCGCGATTCGAAAGACATGACGCTCGAGGAGATGACCGAGTGGCTGGTGGCCGCGGCGAAGGCGCACGAGACGGTGGTGCGCCTGCAGACGGGCGACCCCACCCTCTACGGGGCGCTCATCGAGCTCACCCGGCCGCTCACGGCGGCGGGCGTTCCGTGGAAAGTGGTGCCGGGGGTGTCGTCGGCGATGGCGGCGATGGCGGCCGCGGGCGAGTCGATGACTCTGCCCGAGGTGACGCAGACGGTGATCCTCACCCGGGTGGCCGGGCGCACACCCATGCCGCCGGGCGAGGAGCTGGAGGCGCTGGCGGCGCACCGCAGCACGATCTGCCTCTTTCTCTCGATCACGCGCCTTGCCGAAGTCGAGCGCGGGCTGCGCGCGGCCGGCTGGCCGGAGGATGCGCCGGTGCTGGTGGTGCACAAGGCAAGCTGGCCGGGCGAAGAGCGCATCGTGCGCACCACGCTCGGCGAATTGCGCCGGGCGTGCCGCGAGGCGGGGATCGTGAGCCAGGCGATGATCGTGGTCGGCCCCACCCTGGGGGCGGCGTCGTGGCCGAAACTGGCGCGCAGCAAGCTCTACGATCCCTCTTTTACCCATCGCTGGCGGCGGGCGAAGACGAAGGAAAGCGACACATGAACGAACGGACGGTGCTGGTGGTGGCGCACGGCTCGCGCGAGGCGTCGGGCAACGCCGAGACCGCGGAATTCGTGGCGCGCTGGCGGCAGATGCGGCCGCAGTGGCACATCGAGCTGTGCTTCATCGAGCATGCCGAAATCCTGCTCGACGAAGGGCTCGATCGGGCGGCGGAAGGCGCGCGCGAGGTGGTGGTGCTGCCGCTCATCCTCAACGCGGCCGGGCACGTGAAGATGGAGCTTCCCGAGGCGATCGAGCGGGCGCGGGCGCGCCACCCGCAGGTGCGCTTCGTGGCGCGCCGGCATCTGGGCATGGGAGCGGAGCTTTTTTCGCTCATCCAGCAGCGGCTGCAGGAGGCGCTGGGGGAACTGGACGTGCCCGATCCGGCCACCACCGGCGTGATTTTGCTCGGACGCGGTTCGTCGGATCCGGGAGGGAACGCCGAGCTCGCAAAAATGGCGCGCTGGGTGTTCGAGGCCAATGACCACGAGCTGGTCGATCTGGCGTTTACCGGTATCACTTGGCCGCGGCTGGAGACGGTGGTGGCGCGGCAAGTGAGGCTCGGCATGATGCAGATCGCGATCGTTCCCGTCTATCTCTTCACCGGGGTGCTGATCGAGCGCATCGGGGCGCAGGTGGAGCGCCTGCGGCGGCAGTATCCCCGGGTGGCGTTCGCGCTGGCGCGCCATTTCGGCTTCGACGAGCGCCTCGTCGCCTTGCTGGAAGCACGGGTGGGGGAGGAAGGACGAGAGGGGATGCTCGAGTGCGACGGCTGCAAATACCGCGCCGCCGCGGCCCACGAGCATGCTCACGCGCATCATCACGGATGAGGAAAAGAAGCATGACAGCGATCACGGAGCAGCTCACGGCCTTGGGGCGCGCCATCGAGCACGATTCTTTCGCCCTCATCGACGCCGAAGTGGGCGATGCGCATTCCTATTCGGCGTCGCAGTGGCCGGTGGTGCGGCGCATGATCCACGCGAGCGCCGATTTCGAGTTCAACGGACTGACGTTCTTTCACCCCGGGGCGATCGAGGCGGGCATCGCGGCGATCCGGCGCGGCGCGCCGGTGGTGGCCGACGTGGAGATGATCTGCGTGGGGCTGTCGCGGCCGCGCTTGGCGCACTTCGGCATGAAGGCGCATCAGTTCATTTCCGACGAGGACGTGATCGCGGCGGCGAAGGCGAATGGCGGAACCCGGGCGATCGAGGCGATGCGCAAGGCGCACCGTCTGGGCTTGCTCGAAGGGTCGATCGTGGCCGTCGGCAATGCCCCGACCGCGCTGATCGAGGTGGTTCGACTCATCGAGGAAGAGGGCGTGCGGCCGGCACTGGTACTGGGTATGCCGGTGGGGTTCGTCTCGGCCGCCGAATCCAAGGAGCGGCTCATGGCGCAGCAGGAAGTGCCGTGGATCGCCATTCGCGGGCGCAAGGGGGGATCCACCCTCGCCGTGGCGGCGCTGCACGCCTTGCTCGCGCTCGCCGAAGAGGGTAAGGAGTGAGCGAGGAGAAGATCCGCAAGAGCGTGCCGAAGAAGCGCGGCAACCGCACCGGCTTTACCACCGGGGCGTGTGCGGCGGCGGCGGCGAAGGCGGCGACCATGGCGCTCGTCACGGGCGAGCCGCCCAGCGAGATCGAGTGCCGCCTGCCCAACGGGCAGATCGTGCGCTTTCCCGTGCATGAGGCCCGGTTCCTCGATGCCGATGCGTGCCGCGCGGTGGTGGTGAAGGACGCGGGCGACGATCCCGACGCCACCCACGGCGCGCACCTGACGGTCGAGGTGCGGCGCCTGCCCGGGCGCGCCGGCGTGATCGAACTGCGGGGCGGGGAAGGCGTGGGCGTGGTGACCAAGCCGGGGCTGGGGCTGGAAGTGGGTGGGCCGGCGATCAATCCAGTGCCGCGGCGCAATATTACCGAGAACGTGCAGGCGGCGGCGGGCGAGCTCTTGCGCACCGACGGGCTGGAGGTGAGGGTGTCGGTGCCCGGAGGCGAGGAGATGGCAAAGAAGACGCTCAATGCCCGCCTGGGGATCCTGGGCGGCATCTCCATTCTCGGCACCACCGGCATCGTTCGTCCCTATTCGACGGCGGCGTTTCGCGCGAGCGTGGTGCAGGCCGTGGACGTGGCGGTGGCGCAGGGGTGCGAGGCCGTGGTCTTCACCACCGGCGGGCGCACCGAGAAATTCGCCATGCGCCAGTTGCCCCAGCTGCCCGAAGCGGCTTTCGTGCAGATGGGCGACTTCGTCAAGGCGGCGTTTCGCGCGGCGATCGCGCGGCGCGTGCGCCACATCTACGTGGGGGCGATGATCGGCAAGCTCACTAAGATGTGCCAGGGTCTGGCGGTGACGCACGCATGGAAGGCCGAGGTCGACCGCGATCTGCTCGCCGAGGCCGCGCGCGAGGTGGGCGCGCCCGAGGCGGTGGTGGAAGAGATCCGCGCTGCCGAGACGGCGCGTTTTGGCGCCGAACGGCTGGCCGAGCTGGGTCTGGCGGTGCCATTTCACCGCGCCGTGGCCCAGCGCGCCATCCGCCGTCTGAAGGCGGATCATCCGGGCGAATACCGCCTCACGGTGCTGGTGTGCGATTTCGAAGGGCAGGCGATCTGCCGGGTGGAAGAAGATGAATGTCCCTGAACGTTGTGCCGTGATCGGCATCCTCGACGACGGCTGGAAAGGTCTGGGAGAGGAGTCCCGCCGCTGCCTGCACGAGGCCGAACTCGTGATCGGCGCGGAGCGCACCCTCGCCCTCATGCGCCCGCACCTGCCGGAAGGCCGCGAATGGCGCGCACTCGACGGCGCCCTGACCGAAGTGCCGCGCTGGGTGGAAGAGGCGCTCGGCAGGGGGCGGAAAGTGGCGGTGCTCGCCACGGGCGATCCGCTGTGCCACGGCCTTGCCTCTTGGCTGATCGCCCGCCTGGGGGAAGCGCGGGTGGCGGTGTTGCCAGCCGTCTCGACGCTGCAGCTCGCTTTCGCGCGCTGGAAGCTGCCGTGGCAGGAGGTGCGCATCGCCAGTTGCCATGCGCGCGACGCGGGCGAGTGGTCGCTCTCGGCGGGCCCCGGGCATCCGCTGTCGCCGGTTCTGCGCGCCGTGGCCCAGTCCCGGCGCGTGGCGGTCTTCACCAGCGCGGAGAACGATCCTTCGCGCATCGCGCGGGCACTCATCGCCTGCGGCTATGGCGAAGAAGTCAAGTTGCGCGTGGCGAGCCGCTTGCTGCTTGCCGACGAGGCGCTCTTCGGGCCGCTCTCGCTGGCAGAAGCGGCGGAAAGGGAATTTCCCGATCCCAACGTGGTGCTCATCGAACGCGAAGAGGAGAGGCTGCCGCGTTTCGGCCTGGAAGACGAGGAATACGCCCAGCGGGCCCCCGAGAAGGGCTTGCTCACCAAGCAGGAAGCGCGGGCGCTGTCGCTGGCGAAACTCCGGTTGCGGCCCGAAGCTTGCGTCTGGGACATCGGTGCGGGGTCCGGTTCGGTGGGGTTGGAGTGTGCCCGTCTGTGCCCCGAGGGGGAGGTCTGGGCGATCGAGAAGAACGCGGCCGAGGCGGACAACGCCCGCGAGAATGCCCGCCGCCTGCGCGTGGCCAACTACAGGCTGATCGAAGGCCGCGCGCCGGAAGCTCTGGCGGACTGGCCCGATCCCGATGCGGTATTCATCGGCGGATCGGGCGGAGAGCTGCCCGAGCTGATCGCGCTTTCCCTCGCACGGCTCAAGGACGGCGGCCGCCTGGTGATGAATTTCGTGACTCTGGAGAATCTTGCCGCCGCCACGGCGGCGGTGCGTTCCTCGGGTTTTCCCTGGGAGGTGGTGCAGCTGCAGGCAAGCCGCAGCAAGCCCATCCTCGACATGCACCGGCTCGCGGCGCAAAACCCGGTGTGGATCGTGACCGTGGCCAAGGAGGGGGGATGAAGCTCACCGGTGTTTCGCTCGGTCCAGGCGATCCGGGCCTCATCACCCGGCGCGCCTGGGAGGCGCTCACGAGCGGCGCGCGCTGGCTCTATCCGGTGAAGCGAAGCGGCGGCGATTCCTACGCCCTCGACATTGCACGCCGCGCGGGCCTTGCCGTGCCCGAAGACGCCGTGCCCCTCGTCTTTCCCATGACGCGCCAGGCGGACGTGCTGGAGCGCGCCTGGCAGCGGGCGGCGCAACAGGTGATCGATCTGGCGCGGGAGACGTCCGAGTTCGTCTTTCTGGTAGAAGGCGACGCCTCCACGTTCGCCACTTTCGGGCATCTGGCCCGTACCGTGAAAGCGCTCGCGCCGGAGTGCACGATCGAAACCCTCCCCGGCGTGCCCTCTTTCGTCGCCGCAGCGGCCGTGGCCGGCGTGCCGCTCGCCGAGGAGGATGACCGCATGGCCGTGATTCCGGCCGCCTACGGCGTCGGGGTGATCGAGCATCTGCTCGACGCGTTCGATACCGTGGTGCTGCTCAAGGTCAAGCCCCTGCTCGACGAGATTTTGGCGCTGCTTGCGCGCCGCGGTCTGCTCGGGCAGACGTTTTTTTGCGAGAAAGTTGGCGCGCCCGAGCAGCGCCTCATTCGGGACGTGGCCATGCTCACGGGAGAAAAAGTGAATTACCTCTCGCTGATGATCGTGCGGCAGCAGGGTCTGCCGCGCGGCGAATTGCGGCGCGGTTGCCGCAAGAAGCCGCAGGGAGTGCCGTCATGAAATGTGCGGTGGTGGCGATCACCAGACACGGCCTCGCGCTGGCGGGCAGGGTGGCGGCGGCGCTGCCCGGCGCTCGCGTCTTCGCGCCGGCCAAATTCGCCGAACTGGCGCAGCAGGTTGCTCCAGGCAGGGCGCAGTGTTACGAGGGCAAGACGGCCGAGCAGATCCCGGCGCTCTTTGCCGCGTTCGATGCGATCGTGGCCGTCGTCTCGCTCGGGGCGGTGGTGCGGCTCATCGCGCCGCACCTGCGCAACAAGGAGCAGGATCCGGCAGTGGTGGTGCTCGACGAGGCGGGGCGTTTCGTCATTCCCGTGCTCTCGGGGCATCTGGGCGGGGCGAATGCGCTCGCCGGGCATCTGGCGCTCGCGCTGGGGGCTACGGCCGTGCTCACCACGGCATCGGATTCCCGCGAAACCCTGTGCGTCGATCTGCTCGGGCGCGAGCTTGGCTGGCGCTTCGAGGCGAGCCACGACGAGATCGTGCACTGCAGCGCCGCCGTGGTCAACGACGAGCCGGTGGCCTTGGTGCAGGAAGCGGGTAGTACCGACTGGTGGCGCGGCCACGCCAACGGGCGCAGCGGCCCGCTGCCGGAGAACCTCGTCAGGCTCGATCGGCTGGAGGAGGCCGATCCGAACCGATATGCTGCCCTGCTGTGGATCACCCGCGAAGGGCGCGCCGAGGATCACCCTCGGTGGGCCGGGCGGCGTGTGATCTATCGTCCGCCGGAGGAATCATGAAAGTTGCCGTGGGAATCGGCTGCGATCGCGGTACCTCGCTCGCCACGCTGGAGGCGGCGCTTTCGCAGGCGCTTGCAGAAGCTGGCCTTTCGTCCGAGGCGATCGTTCTCCTTGCCAGCATCACCCTCAAGGCCGACGAACCGGGGCTGCTCGCCCTCGCCGCGCGGCTGCCCTGCGAGATCCGCTTCTATTCCCCCGAGGAACTGGCGGCAGTGCCGGTGCCGCATCCTTCCGAAGTCGTGCGCCGCCACACCGGCACACCCTCGGTGGCCGAAGCCGCGGCGCTGCTCGCCGCCGGCGTCGGCATGGAAGCCTTGATCGTGGAGAAACACCGCTATCGCGGCCCCGACGGCCGCAACGCCACCGTCTCGATCGCGAGGATGTCATGAACCGAACCGAGGCCGCCGCCCGCGGCAAAATCTTCCTGGTGGGCATCGGACCGGGCAGCGAGGCGCACATGAGCGCCCGAGCGCGGCAGGCCATCGCCGAGGCCGACACCGTGATCGGCTACGTCACCTACGTCCGCCTGGTGGCGCCGCTCCTCGAAGGCAAGGAGGTGATCCGCAAGTCGATGACCGAGGAGCTCGACCGGGCGGTGGAGGCGCTCGAGCGTGCCCGCCAGGGCAAGACGGTGGCGCTCATCTCGTCGGGCGATGCCGGGGTCTACGGCATGGCCGGGCCGACTTTCGAAGTGCTCTTCGCCGCCGGTTGGCAGCCCGAGGGCGACGTGGCGGTGGAGATCGTCCCGGGCGCCTCGGCCATCAACGCCTGCGCCGCCCTGGTGGGTGCGCCGCTCACGCACGATTTCTGTGCCATTTCGCTCTCCGACCTGCTTACCCCCTGGCCGGTGATCGCCCGGCGGCTCGAGGCTGCTGCCGCCGCCGATTTCGTCGTCGCCCTCTACAATCCCAAGAGCGGACGGCGCACGCGGCACATCGTCGAAGCGCAGCGGCTGCTGCTGCGCCACCGCGCGCCCGATACGCCGGTGGCCATCGTCAAATCCGCCTACCGGCCGAAACAGCGCATCGAACTGACGACGCTCGAGCGCATGGCCGAGGCCGAGATCGGCATGCTCTCGACGGTGCTGGTGGGCAATTCCCGCACCTTCGTGCGCCACGGCCTGATGGTGACGCCGCGCGGCTATGGCGAGAAATACGTCCTGGAAGAAGGCGAACGCCAGGCGCGCGACGGCGAGCAGGCCGGCCGTTCCCTCTCGAGCGGCCTCGAAGGCTGGCTGCGCGAGATCCGCGCAAGCGGCGAGAGTCCGGCGAGCCTCGCACGGCGCTACGCCCTGCCGGAAGACTATCTCGCCGCCCTGCTCGCCGAGGAAGATGCCGATGACTGAAGAAGACACAGCGCGCCATCGCGCCCGCATGCAGCGAAAAAAAGCGGTGATCGAGGAGCGCATCGCCCGGGCCTCGCTCGAGCGCGGAGTCTTTCTGCTCCACACCGGCAACGGCAAGGGAAAATCGAGCGCTGCGTTCGGTATGCTCGCCCGCGCCCTGGGGCACGGGATGAACGCCGTCGTCGTACAGTTCGTCAAGAGTCGCTCCGACACCGGCGAGGAAGCCTTCTTCCGCCGCCATCCGGCGGTGCGCTGGTACGTGATGGGCGAGGGATTCACCTGGGAGACGCAGGACCCGGCGCGCGACGCAGCCGCCGCCCGCGCCGCCTGGGAAACGGCCCGCGCCGCGCTTGCCGACCCCGGCGTGGCGCTCGTGATCCTCGACGAGCTCACCTACGCCTTCAAGTACCGCTGGCTCGACCTGGAAGAAGCGCTGGCGGTGTTTCGGGCGCGTCCCTTGCACCAACACCTCATCGTCACCGGGCGCGCCGCACCGGCGGCACTGGTCGATGCCGCCGACACCGTCACCGAAATGGGGCTCGTCAAGCACGCTTTCCAGGCGGGAGTGAAAGCCATGCCGGGGATCGAATGGTGAGGCAAAGCGTGCGCAAAGGTTACTTGGGGGCATCATGGAATTGACCTGCCCCGCCTGGCTCGTCGCCGCTCCGGCTTCCGGCCACGGCAAGACCACGGTGGTGGCGGCGCTCGCACGCTGGCACACGCGCCAGGGGCGGCGGGTGCGCGTCTTCAAGTGCGGGCCGGATTTCCTCGATCCGCAGATCCACGAACTCGCGTCGGGCGCGCCCTGCGAGACGATCGACTTTCGCATGGCTGGCGAAGAAGACGCCCGCTGGCGCCTGGCGCGTGCGGCGCGGCAAGCCGACCTCATCCTCGTCGAGGGCGTGATGGGGCTGCACGACGGCGAACCCAGCGCCGCCGAACTCGCGCGCCGCCTGCATCTTCCCATCCTGCTCGTCATCGACGCGAGCGCCATGGCCGGCAGTTTCGGCGCCGTGGCCTGGGGATTGAAGCACTACCGCGAGGGCGCGCCGATCACCCACGTGCTCGCCAACCGCACCGGCAGCGCCATGCACGCGCGGCTGTGCCGCGACACGCTGCCCGAGGACATCGCCTGGGCGGGGCACCTGCCGCGCGACGAGGCCATCGCGCTGCCCGAGCGCCATCTGGGATTGCTGCCCGCGGCCGAGATCGCCGACCTGGAAGCTCGACTCGAGCGCATGGCCGAGGCCATCGGCCAGACCGAGGCCGCGGAGCTACCGCCGCCCGTCACTTTTCTCCCGGCGGATACGCCCTCGCCCCTGCCGCCGCTTCTTTCCGGCAAGACGGTGGCGGTGGCGCGCGACGCGGCTTTCTGCTTTCTCTATCCGGCCAACCTCGAGACCCTACACGCGCTCGGGGCGCGCACGGCCTTCTTTTCCCCGCTCGCGGACGCCGCCTTGCCGCCGTGCGATGCCGTATGGCTGCCCGGCGGCTATCCCGAGCTGCACGCGGCGGCGATCGCTGCCAACCGCCCGATGGCTGCCGCACTCGCCGCACACGTGCAGGCGGGCAAGGCGCTGCTCGCCGAGTGCGGCGGTATGATCGCCTGCGCCGAGACCCTCGTCGATGCCGCGGGCCGATCCTGGCCGATGTTCGGGCTTCTGCCGGGCCAGGCGTGCATGCAATCGAGGCTCGCCGGCCTTGGCGTGCTGGAAGCGGAACTGCCCGAGGGGCGCCTCACCGGTCACACCTTCCACTATTCCACTTTCGAGACGGAACTCCCGCCGCTGGTCTTCGCGCGCAAGACCCGCGGCGCGGGGGGCGAGGCGATCTACCGCCGCGGCCGGCTCACGGCGAGCTACATGCATTTCTATTTTCCGTCGAACCCGGCGGCGGTGGCGGCGCTGTTGGGGTCGATGAACGGCTGAACGGAGTGCACGGAGACATGACCCTTTCTTTGCCCCCTTCTCCCCATCGTTTTTCCGAGGTGGAGTGCGAGGCGGTGTATCGCGCCATTGCCGAACGCCGCGACATGCGCCATTTCCTGCCCGATCCGGTCGATCCGGAAGTACTGCAGCGTCTATTGTGGGCGGCGCATCAGGCCCCCAGCGTGGGCTACATGCAGCCTTGGCGTTTTCTTCGCATCACCGACCGTGCTTTGCGGCAGGCGATCCATTGCCTGGTCGAGGAAGAGCGCCAAGCGACGGCCCGGGCCCTGGGCGAGCGGGGTGAGGAATTTCTGCGCCTCAAGGTGGAAGGGATCCTCGAAGCTGCCGAGCTCTTCGTCGTCGCCCTTGCTCCGGGGCGGGAGCGGCATGTATTCGGGCGGCGAACCCTGCCGGAGATGGACGTGGCTTCGCTGGCCTGTGCAATCCAGAATCTATGGCTTGCCGCCCGCGCCGAAGGACTCGGCATGGGCTGGGTGTCGCTGTTCGACCCGCAGCGTTTGGCCGACTTGCTGCGGATGCCAGAGGGGGCCAAGCCCTTGGCCGTTTTGTGCCTGGGCCATGTGGAAACGTTCTATCCGCGGCCGATGCTGGAAGAAGCACATTGGGCCAGCCGACGCCCACCTGCCGAAGTATTCGCCGAGAATTTTTGGCCGCTTGGCGTGCCTGGCTGGGAAGAAGATCGAGGCCTCGCATCTTCCCGCTGAGGCGTTCCTCCTGGCCGCAGTGCTTCACGGCATGCCCGGTTACAATCTTGGCGCTTTTCGTTCGGTTGGGGAAACCATGCAGCCTGTCGTCCGCGCCACCCTCATCGGGACGAGCGCCATCGCCCTGTGGGGGACGCTCGCGCCGCTCACGGCGCTCACCGGCGGGCGCATCCCGCCGTTCCAGCTGCTCGCCACCAGCTTCACCCTGGCGTTCGCCCTCATGCTGTTGCGCTGGCGTCTGCAGGGGCACTGGGGCCTTGCCCAGGCGCGCCAGCCGCTGGCGGCTTGGCTGCTGGGAGTGGGCGGGCTCTTCGGCTACCACGCCTGCTATTTCGCCGCCATGCAGCGGGCGCCGGCGGTGGAGGTGAGCCTCATCGCCTATCTGTGGCCGCTGTTGATCGTGCTCTTTGCTGCCTTGCTGCCGGGCGAGCGCCTGCGGCTGCGCCACCTCGTCGGCGCGGCGCTGGCGCTCGGGGGCGTGTGGGTATTGCTCGGAGGAAAAACGGGGTTCGCGCCCGCGCACCTGAGTGGCTATCTGCTCGCCCTCGCCTGTGCCGTTATCTGGTCGGCCTATTCCGTGCTCTCGCGCCTCTTGCCGCGCGTGCCGAGCGAGGCGGTCGGGTGGTTCTGCGCGGCAACGGCGCTGCTTGCCTGGATGGTGCACTTCGCTTGGGAGCCGACGGTATGGCCCGATGGGGTGGTGGGCTGGTTCGCGCTGCTCGCCCTGGGGCTGGGTCCGGTGGGAGTGGCGTTCTTCACCTGGGATCATGGCGTCAAGCACGGGGACATCGCGCTCCTTGGGGTGCTCTCTTACGCCGCTCCGCTCATCTCCGTGCTCTTGCTGATGATTCTGGGTTTGGCCGAGCCCAGCGCACGACTCGCGGCCGCGGCACTGGCGATCGTGGGCGGCTCGCTGGTGGCGGGCTGGGCGCGCCAGTCACGCGTCGACGGTCAGTCAGAGGAGAAAAGTAGATGAAACGGATGCCTGTGCTTTTTCCCTTGCTTGCCGCGGCGTGCTTCGGCTTCCTGGGAGTGGCCTTGGGAGCGTTCGGCGCGCACGTGCTGCGGCCGCATCTTGCCGCCGCGCTCTACGAGAACGTGCAGACGGCGGTGTTCTACCAGTTCGTCCATGCGCTGGCGCTCTTGGCTCTGGGGGTGCTGGGGGCCGTGGGCTGGAACAGCCGCGCCCTGAGGCTGGCGGCGGGGCTGTGGACGGGCGGGGTGTTCGCTTTTTGCGGCAGTCTCTACGGCTATGCCCTCACCCAATGGCTGCCGCTCGTGTGGGTGACGCCGCTGGGCGGGACGATGCTGCTTGCCGGCTGGGCGGCGTTCGGCGTCGGGGTCTGGCGTGCCATTTCCTCGACGGAAGAGGGGTCTCGATGAGCATCTGGCCTTTGATGGCGTTAAAATTTCACGGACCTGTAACAATTGCGCTCTAGACTTGCGGGGGTCGGGACGATCGTTCCTGCAAAACCCTTTTTCGCACAAGGAGTCGATCCATGGAATCGAACAAACGCATCTGGCTTGGGGCGCTGGCGCTCGCTGGTCTCATCGGTACGGCCCAGGCGCAGCATAAGATCGTTGCAATCGACGGTTCGAGCACGGTCTATCCGATCACCGAGGCCGTGGCCGAGGAATATCAAAAGCTGAAGAAAGGGACCGTGAAAGTCACGGTGGGGATCTCCGGCACCGGCGGCGGGTTCAAGAAATTCTGCCGCGGCGAGACGGACATCTCCGATGCCTCGCGGCCGATCCTCAAGCAGGAGATGGAGGCGTGCCGCCAGACCGGCATCGAATACATCGAGCTGCCGGTGGCCTATGATGCCCTCACCGTGGTGATCAACCCGAAGAACGACTGGGCCGAGGAGATGACGGTGGCCGAGCTCAAGAAGATGTGGGAGCCGGCCGCCCAGGGCGTGGTGGACAACTGGAAGAAGGTTTCCGAGCGTTTCCCCGATCGTCCCCTCAAGCTTGCCGGTCCCGGCGCCGATTCCGGCACGTTCGACTACTTCACCGAAGCCGTCGTCGGCAAATCGAAGTCGAGCCGCGGCGATTACATGGCCTCCGAAGACGACAACGTGATCGTACAGTTCGTCAGCCGCGACGTGGGGGCGTTGGGTTACTTCGGCCTGGCCTACTACACGGAAAACAAGGACAAGGTCAAGGCCGTCAAGATCAAGAAGGACGAGAACTCCCCGGCCGTGGCGCCTAGCGTGGAGACGGTGAACAACGGTACCTATCAGCCGCTGTCGCGCCCGATCTTCATCTATGTGAACGCGAAAGCGGCGCAGGAAAAACCGGAAGTGCGCGAGTTCGTCGAGTTCTATCTGCAAAATGCGGCGAAACTGTCCAAAGAAGTGGGCTACGTCGATCTGCCCGCCAAGGCCTACGAGATGGCCCTGAGAAACTTCAAGGCGATGAAGAAAGGCACGGCCTTCGGCGGCGAGCCCGACGTTGGCGTGAAGGTCGAAGAATTGCTGGAACGTGAAGGCAAACTGTAAGTTTCACCACCGGGCCATCGGCGCGATCAGGCGTCGATGGCATTTTTCATCATTTGCCTCATCTTACGGTCAGGCACACCATGAGCGACGCAATGACGGCGACCGAAACGGGTGGCAGTCCTTCCTCCCTTTACCTCGACCGCATCCGCACGATGCGCCACGTGCGCAACGGCAAGGAACGCGTCATCGAGGCGATCCTCTTCGTGGCGGCCTTCTGCGCCGTGGCGGTGACGGTGGCCATCGTCGCCATCCTGCTCTATGAGGCCTCGACTTTTTTCGCCCACGTCTCCCTCGTCGAGTTTCTCACCGGCACCGAATGGACGCCGCTCTTCGAGCGTGCTTCCTACGGCATGCTGCCGCTGCTCGTCGGCACGGTGGTGACTTCGTTCATCGCTTTCGTCGTGGCCGGCCCGCTCGGCTTTCTCATCGCGATGTACCTCTCCGAGTTCGCCCCGCCGAAACTGGCCGAGGTGCTCAAGCCCTTCCTCGAGCTGCTCGCCGGCGTGCCGACCATCGTCTATGGCTACTTCGCGCTACTCTTCGTCACCCCCTTGCTGCAGAAGATCATTCCCGGCTTGCCCGGATTCAACATGCTCAGCGCCGGCTTGGTGATGGGGCTGATGATCGTACCCTACGTCGCCTCGGTCGCCGAGGACGCCATGCGCGCCGTGCCGATGGCGCTGCGCGAAGGCTCTTACGCCATGGGAGCGACGCGCTTCCAGACGGCGATGTGGGTGGTGCTGCCGGCTTCCTTTTCCGGCGTGATGGCCGCCTTCGTGCTGGGGATCTCGCGCGCCGTGGGCGAGACGATGATCGTGGCCATCGCCGCCGGTCAGCAGCCAAACTTCACCTTCGACCCGCGTGAGCCGGCCGCCACCATCACCGCCTACATCGTGCAGGTGGCCATGGGCGACTTGCCGCACGGCTCCATCGGCTATCAGAGCATCTTCGCCGTGGGCCTGGTGCTCGTGGTGATCACCTTGGTGTTCAACCTGATCGGCCAGATGCTGCGCCGGCGCATTCGCGAGGTGTATTGACATGGCGAGTAAGGAAAGCATGGAGCTGCGCGGCGTCATCGCCAGGAACCAGCGCTGGGATCTGATCATCGGGACCATCGGCTTGCTGGCCACGGCCGTGGGGGTGCTCATCCTCATGCTCCTCTTCGTCGACCTGGTGATCGACGGCTGGCAGCGGCTCAACCCCGATTTCTTCCTGAATTTCCCGTCGCGCCGCCCGGAAGAGGCCGGCATTCTCTCGGCCTGGGTGGGCTCGGCGCTGGTGATGATCGTTACTGCCTTCACCGCCGTGCCGCTGGGCGTGGCTGCGGCCATCTATCTGGAGGAATACGCGCCGAAGAACTGGATCACCGAGCTCATCGAGATCAACGTGACCAACCTCGCGGCGGTGCCCTCCATCATCTACGGCCTGCTCGCCCTGGGCTTGTTCGTCTATATCCTCGGCTTCGGGCACAGCATCCTGACGGCGGGGCTCACGCTCGGGCTCATGATCCTGCCCATCATCATCGTGGCCACCCGCGAGGCGCTGCGCGCCATTCCGGTGGCCATCCGCGAGGCGGCCTACGCGCTGGGGGCGACGCGCTGGCAGGTGGTGAGCGATCACCTCATCCCCTACGCCTCGGGCGGCATCTACACCGGCGTGATCATCGGCTTGTCGCGCGCCATCGGCGAGACCGCGCCGGTGATCACCATCGGCGCGCTCACCTTCATCGCCTTCCTGCCCCCGATCCCTTTCAGCGGCGATCCGCCGGCTGGACCTTTCGATTGGCTCTTCTCGCCCTTCACCGTGCTGCCCATCCAGATGTTCAACTGGCTGTCGCGCCCGCAGAGCGCCTTCCACGTCAATGCGGCGGCCACCGGCATCGTCATCATCGTGGCCACGCTCGCGATGAACGGCATCGCCATCTGGCTGCGCTCGCGTATCCGCGCCAAGCTGAAATGGTGAGCCTCTCCATTCTTTTCCTGGGAATCTGCGCATGAGCGAACAGAACAACGCGACGATCGTCTCCGAACCGCTCAAGGCCGAGACGCGCAAGTTCAATTTCTACTATGGCGACAACCACGCGCTGAAGAACGTCGATCTGCCGGTGGCCGAGCGCATGGTCACGGCCCTCATCGGCCCTTCGGGCTGCGGCAAGTCGACCCTGCTGCGCAGCTTCAACCGCATGCACGACCTCTATCCCGGCAACCGCTACGAAGGCGAGATCCGCCTCTATCCCGACGACGTCAATCTCGTCTCGCCCGCGGTCGACCCCATCGAGATCCGCATGCGCATCTCCATGGTGTTCCAGAAACCCAACCCTTTCCCCAAGACGATCTTCGAGAACGTGGCCTACGGTCTGATGGTGCGCGGCGAGAAGCGCCGCTCGGTGCTGGAGGAAAAGGTCGAGGAGGCGCTGCGCGGAGCGGCGCTGTGGGAGGAGGTGAAAGACCGGCTCGACGACCTGGCCTTCAACCTCTCGGGGGGGCAGCAGCAGCGGCTGTGCATCGCCCGGGCGCTGGCGGCCGATCCGGAGATCATCCTCTTCGACGAACCCACCTCGGCGCTCGACCCCATCGCCACGGCGAGCATCGAGGAGCTCATCGCCGAGATCAAGGAAAAGGTGACCATCCTCATCGTCACCCACAACATGCAGCAGGCGGCGCGCATCTCGGACTATACCGCCTTCATGTACCTGGGCGAGCTCGTCGAGTTCGGTCGCACCGACGAGCTCTTCGTGCGCCCGCGCAAGAAACAGACCGAGGATTACATCACCGGGCGCTTCGGCTGATCACCACCACCAGGCCGCGATCCCCAGCAGGACGAAGGCGAGCGCCGCGGCGACGTGGAGTATCTTGGCCGGCAGGCGGCGGGTGAGGCGCTCGCCGAACCACACGACCGGGGCGTTGGCGAGCATCATCCCCACCGTGGTTCCCGCCACCACCGCCGCGTAGGGCGAATAGTGCGCGGCGAGCGCCACCGTGGCGATCTGCGTCTTGTCTCCCATCTCGGCAAGGAAGAAAGCGGAAGACACGATCGTGAAGATGCGGGTGCGCGTTACCGCCGGACGCGTCTTCGTCTCGTCTTCATCGATCGTATCCGGTACCAGCAGCCACAGCCCCAGCGCGACGAAAGAGATCGCGACCACCGCGCGCAGCACGTCCGGTCCGAGCCACTGCGTCACCGCCGCCCCCAGCGCTGCGGCGCCGGCGTGATTGACGAGCGTGGCAAAGAAAATCGCCGCACAGATCGTCCACGGCGCACGGTAACGCCCGGCGAGCACGAGCGAGAGGAGCTGCGTCTTGTCGCCGACTTCGGCGAGGGCGACGAGCCCGGTGGCGGTGAGAAAGGCTTCCATCGGCTGGTAGTCAGTGACGGGGTGAGTCGCATTATAGCGGCGCACTTGCTATGATCCTAAAGTTCGCCGGCGGGTTCGCCGGCCGGGATGAACGGGAAACCATGCACGAAGACGAGGGAAGATCGACCGCCTCCTGTATCCGCATCCGCGGCGCGCGCCAGCACAACCTGAAGAACCTCGACGTCGAGCTACCCACGGGGCGCTTCATCGCCGTGACCGGCGTCTCGGGGGCGGGGAAATCCTCGCTCGTGATCGAGACGCTCTACGCCGAGGGGCAACGCCGCTACGTCGAGACCTTTTCCCCCTACGCACGCCAGTTCTTCGAGCGGCTCGATGCACCCGAAGTCGACGAGATCGAAGGGGTGCTGCCGGCGATCGCCATCGAGGGCGGCACCCACGTGCGCACCTCGCGCTCGACGGTGGGGACGCTCACCGAGATCGCCGATCACGCCAAATGGCTCTACGCCCGTGCCGCGCGGCTCTTCTGCCCCGGTTGCGGCGAGGAGATCGTGCCGCACACGCCGGAGACGGTGGCCGCCGACTTGGCGCGGCGTTTTGCCCCGGCCGCGCGGCTCGCCGTGCTCTACCCCGTGCCGGTGCCCGAGCGGCTACCCGCCGAGACGGTGCGCGCAGGGCTCGCCGCCCAGGGTTATTCTCGCATCGTCGCCCGCACGCCCGCCGGTGAGGGGCGCTGGTGGTGGTGGGTGGTGCAGGATCGCTTCCGCCGCGAAACGGCCGAGGAACGGCGGCTTGCCGAAGCGCTGGAGGCGGCTTTCGCCCAAGGGCAGGGACGCCTGGCGGTGGCCGACTGGGACGAACTCAGGGCGCGCTTGGGCGAGCCGCCGGAGACGGGCGAGCCTCCTGCCTGCGAGCGGCTGCCCGCGCGCGAATACCGGCGCGAGCGCTACTGCGGCGGCTGCGATTTGTCCTTTTCCGACCCTTCGCCGGGGCTCTTTTCCTTCAATTCCCCGGTGGGCGCCTGCCCGACCTGCCGCGGCTTCGGACGGGTGATCGGCATCGACTGGGACAAGGTGATCCCGGATCCCTCGCTGTCCCTGCGCCGGGGGGCGATCCGACCCTGGCAAGGGGGCTTCTCGGCCCAATGCCAGCAGGAACTGGAGATGCTCGCCCCGGCCGCCGGAGTGCGCCTGGACGTGCCTTGGTGCGAGTTGAGCGAGGCGGAGCAACGTTGGGTGCTCGAAGGCGACCCCGACTGGGTCGACTGGGAGACGAGCTGGCCGCAGCACTGGTACGGCGTGCGCCGTTACTTCGAATGGCTCGAATCCAAGGCCTACAAGATGCACGTGCGGGTGCTGCTGTCGCGCTACCGCAGCTATACCGTCTGCCCCGACTGCCACGGCACGCGCCTCAAGCCCGAGGCGCTCGCCTGGCGTCTGGTTGCCCCGGACGAGACGCCGCCACCTGGACGTCTTCCCGGTCACAGCCTGCCCGAGCTCTTCGCCTTGCCGGTGGAGGAGGCGGCCGCTTTCGTGCACCGCTGCGCCGCCGGCATCCAGGGCAAGACCCTGCGGCAGGTGCTCGAGGAAATCGCGACCCGCCTGGGCTATCTGTGCGAAGTGGGGCTGGGCTACCTCACCCTCGATCGCGCCTCGCGCACCCTCTCAGGCGGGGAGCTGCAGCGCATCCACCTCACCACGGCGCTGGGCACCTCGCTCGTGGAGACGCTCTTCGTGCTGGAAGAGCCCACCGCCGGGCTGCACGCGCGCGACGTGGCGCGGCTCATCGGCGCGATCCGCCGGCTGGTGGATCTGGGCAACACCGTGGTGCTGATCGAGCACGACCCGCAGGTGATCGCCGCCGCCGACTGGGTGATCGACCTCGGACCGGGGGCGGGGGCGCAAGGCGGGCAGCTGGTGGCCGAAGGGCCGCCGGCGGCCATCGCGGCGCATCCAGCCTCTCTCACTGGCGCCTATCTCAGCGGCCGGCTGCGGGTGCAGGCGGAACGCGCCGCGCGCGAAGTGCGCGACGGGCCTTGGCTGCACCTGCGCGGCGCGCGCGAACACAACCTCAAAGGGATCGACCTGGCGTTGCCCCTGTCGGGACTGACGGTGATCGCCGGCGTGTCCGGTTCGGGCAAGTCCACCCTGGTCGAGAACGTGCTCGTGCCCTCCGTGTCGCGGGCGCTGGGGCTCGAGGCCGAGGCGCCGGGGCCGTACGATGCGCTCGAAGGGGCGCAGATGCTCGCCGATCTCGTCTGGATCGACCAGACGCCGCTTGCCAAGAGCGCGCGCTCCATGCCGGTGACGGTGACCGGGGCCTGGGACGCGCTGCGCCGGCTCTTCGCCGCCCAGCCCGAGGCCGCCGCCCACGGCTTTACCGCCGGCAGCTTCAGCTTCAACGCCGGTGAAGGGCGCTGCCCCGCCTGCGGCGGCTCGGGCTTCGAGCACGTGGAGATGCAGTTTCTCGCCGATGTCTATCTGCGCTGCCCGGTGTGCGACGGCCGGCGCTTCCGCCCCGAAGTGCTGCGCGTGCGGCTGGCCGGCAAGAACGCCGCCGACTGGCTGGAGCTCACGGTGGACGAGGCCCTGGCGCTCCTCTCCCGCCTGCCGCAGGGCAAGGCGGCTGCGGCGCACCTGCAGCCGCTCGTCGCGCTCGGGCTGGGCTACCTGCGCCTGGGCCAGCCCACGCCCACGCTCTCCGGCGGCGAAGCCCAGCGCCTCAAGCTTGCCGCGCGGCTTGCCGAACGCCGCGGCGCGGGCAAGACCCTCTACGTGCTCGACGAGCCCACGACGGGGTTGCACCAGCACGAAGTCGCGCGCCTGCTGCGCGTGCTCGAGGATCTGACCGAACAGGGCGAGGCGGTGGTGGTGGTCGAGCACCACCTCGACGTGATCGCCGCCGCCGACTGGGTGATCGAACTGGGCCCAGAAGGCGGCGAAGGCGGCGGCCGGATCGTCCATGCAGGGCCGCCCTCCATGCTCGCCGCGGCCGATACCGCCACCGGCCGGGCGCTGCGCGAGCGCACCTTCGTCTTCGCCGCGCCGGCCCTGCCGCTTGCCGCCGAACCGACTCCGTTGTACGGCCCCGCGCCGCAGCGCGGCATCGAGATCGTCGATGCGCACGAGCACAACCTCAAGCACCTCGACGTGACGATCGCGCGCGAGCGGCTCACCGTGGTCACCGGCGTGTCCGGCTCGGGCAAATCGACGCTCGCCTTCGACATCGTCTTCGCCGAAGGGCAGCGGCGCTACCTCACGGCGCTCGATGCCTACGCGCGCCAGTTCGTACAGCCGCCCCCGCCGCCCGCGGTGGGCCGCATCCTCGGCCTGTCGCCCACCGTGGCCATCGAACAGCGCACCAGCCGCGGCGGCTACAAGAGCACGGTGGGTACGCTCACCGAAATCGCCCCCTTCCTGCGGCTCCTCTACGCCCGCCTCGGCACCCCCTATTGCCCCGAGTGCGGCGTGCCGCTCGAACCGCTCGCTGCCGCCTCCCTGGCGCAGCGCCTGGCGACGCTGCCTTCGCCGCTTTCCCTCTACGCCCCGCTCGTGCGCCGCCGCAAGGGGATCTACAAGGAACTGGCCGCCTGGGCGGCACGACGCGGCGTGGCGACGCTGCTCGTCGACGGCGAGGAGGTTCCCACCGACCCCTGGCCCAAGATCGACCGCTACCGTGAGCACGACATCGATCTGCCGATCGAGCGGCTCGCATCCGCCGATGCTGCCTTGCAGCGGGCCGTGCAGCAGGCGCTGGAGGTGGGCGAAGGGGTGAAAGTGCGCGACGGGCTCGGTCGCTGGCACCTCTTCGCCGGTGCTCACGTCTGCCCCTCCTGCGGCAAGGGCGCTCCGCCGCTCGATCCGCGCCTCTTCTCGCAGCATTCGCCCCTGGGTTGGTGTCCGGCCTGCCTCGGCACCGGCCGGAAACTGCTGGGCGAAGGCGCGGCGCTGCGCGATGGCCGGCCGCAGGCGCTCGAGGCCGAGCGCGAGGTCGAGGGACGCCTCGTCACCGCCCAGCCCTGCCCAGAGTGCGACGGCAGCCGGCTCAACGCCGACGCCCGCGCTGTGCGACTGCAGGGGATGACGCTGCCGCAGCTCGCGCGCCTGCCGCTCGCGCGCCTGGGGCCGTGGTTCGACGAAGCCGCCGCGCAGTGGGACGAACGCAGCCGGCGCATCGCCGCCGAAGTGTTGCCGCAGATCGCGCAGCGCCTCGCCTTCCTGTGCGAAGCGGGGCTGGGCTATCTCACGCTGGAGCGCGCCGCGCCCACGCTCTCGGGGGGCGAAGCGCAGCGCATCCGGCTCGCCGCCCAGCTCGGCTCGACCCTGCGCGGCGTGTGCTACGTGCTCGACGAACCCACCATCGGCCTGCACCCGCGCGACGACGAACGCCTCATCGCCCTGCTGCGCCGGCTGCAGCGCCGCGGCAACACCGTGCTGGTGGTCGAACACGACGAGGCGATGATCCGCAGCGCCGACGAGGTGATCGACCTCGGCCCCGGCGCGGGCGAGCACGGTGGCGAGGTGGTGGCGCAAGGGCCGCTGCCGGTCATTCTCGCCTCGCCGCGCTCGCTCACCGGCAAGATGCTGCGTACCCCCATCGCGCACCGGCTCGCACCGCCGCGGCCCGTCGTCGACGACACGGCGAGCCTGTGGGTGCGTGGCGCATGGCACCACAACCTGCAGGGCATCGATGTGCGTCTGCCGCTCGCGCGCCTCACGGTGGTCACCGGCGTGTCCGGTTCGGGCAAATCGACCCTGGTGCGCGAGGTGCTTGCCCAGAGCCTGCGCCAAGGCCGACCCGTCGGCTGCGAACGCCTCGAAGGCGGCGAGGCGCTCACACGGCTCCTCGAAGTCGACCAGACACCCATCGGCAAGACCCCCCGTTCCTGCCCGGCCACCTACCTCAAGGTGTTCGATCCCATCCGCCGCCTCTTCGCCGAAACCCAGGAAGCCCGTACCCGCGGCTGGGCCCCGGCCTGGTTCTCTTTCAACACGGGGGAAGGACGCTGCCCGGTGTGCGAGGGGCAAGGCATGATCACGGTGGAAATGGCCTTCCTGCCCGACGTGCGCGAACCGTGCGAAGCCTGCGGCGGCAGCCGCTACCGCGCCGAGACCCTGCAGGTGCGCTGGCGCGGCGCCTCCATCGCCGACGTGCTGGCGATGACGGTAGCGCAGGCGGCGGAATTCTTCGCCGCCCACCCGGCGATCGCGCGGCCCCTGCGCTGGATGGAGGAAGTGGGACTGGGCTACCTGCGTCTGGGGCAACCCAGCCCGACCCTCTCCGGGGGCGAAGCGCAGCGGCTCAAGCTCGTCGCCGAGCTCTCGCGCCCGGCCCACACGCCCACCCTCTATCTGCTCGACGAGCCCACCGTCGGCCTGCATCTGGCCGACATCGAAAAGCTGCTGCACGTGCTGCACCGGCTGGTGGAGAACGGTCACACGGTGGTGGTCATCGAACACGACCCGGACGTGTGGCTCGAAGCCGACTGGATCGTCGATCTCGGCCCCGGCGGGGGCGAGGAGGGCGGGCGCCTGGTCCATCAGGGAACCGTGGAATCCCTGCGCCGGCGGGGATCGGGGGCGACGAGCGAAGCGCTCAAGCGCGTGCTCGCCCGTCGCAAAGATGCTTTACTGAAGTGAGCGAGCGTATTCCGTACAAGTGAGGAGAAGACGATGGCACATGAAAACCGCGATATCCCCGTCTGGGATCCGGCGTTGCGGCTCTTTCACTGGTCGCTGGTCGCCTGCGTGGTCGGGGCGGTCGTCTCGGTCAAGATCGGTGGCAACGCCATGCGTTGGCACCAGGGTTTCGGGCTGGCGGTACTGGGGCTCATCGTCTGGCGGCTTCAGTGGGGCTTCGTCGGCCCGCAGACGGCGCGCTTTTGCACCTTCGTGCGCGGCCCCCGCGAGATCCTTGCCTATCTGCGTGGGCAATGGCATGGCGTGGGGCACAATCCTCTGGGAGCGCTTTCGGTGCTGGCGCTCCTCGGACTCTTCGGCCTGCAGGCGCTCCTGGGGCTTTTCACCTACGACGAGATTTCCTTTCGCGGCCCGCTCGCGCCCCTCATCGACGGCGACTGGCAGCTCCGCCTCACCGGCTGGCACCGCGCGCTCGAGCCGCTCTTATGGCTGATCGTGCTGCTGCACGTGGGCGCCATCGTCTTCTATGCCGTGGTGAAAAAGGACGATCTGGTGCGCCCCATGGTCACCGGCTATCGCCGGCTGCCGCCGGGTGTGCAGGACGTGCCGCGGGTGGAATGGGGGAACAAGACCTACGCGCTGCGCCTCGCGCTCACCGTGGCGGTGGCGCTTGCCGTGGTGTATCTGGCGAGCGGCGTCTGGATCCCGGCGCCCGCGCCGGTGGCGCCGGTGCCGGGAATGGACTGGTGAGGATTCAGTCTTCTTTCATGCGGAACTTGTCGTGGCAGGATTTGCAGGCCTTGCCCACTTCGCCGAACTGCTTGGCGATTGCCGCCTTGTCGCCGGCGGCGGCCACTTCGGCCAGTTTGTTCGCCTGTTCGGCGAAGTTGGTCGCTACCTGCCGCACTTCGTCGGGCTGCTCGAAGAATTCCTTCTTCAGCCGGCTCTTGTGGAAACCGACGGCACCCACCGTGTCGGGGCTGTAGAGCGCGCCCATGCCGGAATTGGCTGCGGCGGCGATGGCGTTGGCGGCTGCCGCCACCTGGGCCTGGTCGAAGGGGGCGCTGCCGTCGACGGCCTGGGCCTTGATCTTCTCCATGTTCCAGGCCATGAAGGTGTAGGCGGCCTGACGGTACTTCACTTTCTCTTCCGGTTTGAGCGCCTGGGCGGCTGCGGCGCCGGCAAGCCCCATCGCGGTGGCAAAGAGCAGGATCTGGTGCAGTTTCTTCATGGGGCTTCTCCTATGTAAAAGAATGCCGCTTCAGTATAGACAATGTCACTGGAAATGGCGAGGAGAAGAGGCTTCCCCCCGCCGTCACCCTCTGCCGGAACCCCGGCGCATCTCCCGCGCTCTTCGGCTGCCCGAGGGTGCCGCTATGGCAGCGCCAGGGGCGGGGACCTGATCACCATATTTCTGCTTGACCATCTCGCCGATGAGGCGGATGACCTCCTGGCTTGCCTGTTCGGCATCACGCATGTGCTCGATGATGGCATCCAGTATCTTGGCATCGTGCAGCCAGTCCTTGCGCGCCTTTTCGATGGCGGCATGGACGCCGGCGTGGACGCGGCGGTGCGGCTCTTCCAGGGTTCGGTATGCGGGCATGCGGGAGAAATGTTCCTTGCCATACCCTTCGTAGTACCATTTGCCCAGCCGGCATTGCGTGTGATCCGAACCGACTGCCCGAGCTTCTTCCCCTTCGCCGCCCCGCTCTGCCGCCACGTAGCCGCGCTGCATGTAGATGATGTGATCGAGCTTCACCAGCGAGGCAAAGGCCAGGTCTTTGGCCTGCTCCAGCGCCGAGATCGTCGCTTCGGCCGATTGGGCGACCGCCTCGAAGCGGTGCTCGAATCCTTGGACCTGGTCGCTGACGGTCTTCGCTTCTTCGCTCATCGCACGGGTCTGCTGCACCATCGTTCCGACCCGCGCCCGTAGCGCGTCCACCACGCCGCCGATCTCGTCGGTGGCGACCCGCGTGCGTTCGGCCAGTTTCCGTACCTCGTCGGCCACCACGGCAAAGCCGCGCCCCACTTCACCGGCGCGCGCGGCTTCGATGGCAGCGTTCAAGGCAAGCAGATTCGTCTGCTCGGTGATCTCGGCGATGATCTGCACGGTGTGCCCGATCGACTGGCTCGCCTCTTCGAGCGAACCGGCGGTCTCGGCCATCGACGCCATGTTGTGATCGATCGTGGTAAGGGCTTGCGCAAGCTGGCGTGCGGTCGTCAGGCTTTCCGATGCGCCTTGCTGATTGCGCAGGGCGAGTTTCTCTATCTCGTCCATGCGCCCGCTTACCTCCAGAAGGTCGGCCTGGTTGCCGGAGAGGTTGCGCAGGAGATTATCGACGTTGATCTGGTGCAGGCCACTGTTGAGGCGGTTCTTCGCCGCAAGCTCGGTGGCCCGTTCCATGGCGGTAAGCGCCAGGTTGATCGACTCCATCGAGCGCCGTATCTCGCCCGGCATGCCGTCGACGAAGGCGTGCCGATGGAAGTCGCCGCGGGCGGCACGGTCGAAGCAGGTATTGACGTCCTTGAAGTAGGCTTCCATCACGTCGAGCAGATCGTTCAATTCCCAGGCGATCTTGCCGATCTCGCCCAGCCCCTTGGTGCGGGTGATGCGCACGCTCAGACAGCCCTGCTTGGCCTGGGAAAGCACATCGCTCATGCGCGCGAGCGCCTTCAACGGATGCGTGATCCAGCGGTAGGCGTACCAGGCGAAGGCGATCGCCAGCAGCGGTGCAGCGACATTGAGCAGGGTTGGGCCGTGGTGCCAGAGCGAATGCCCGGCAAGCCCCAGGATCAGGGCGACGTAGGCGAGGCTCACAAGCCGTACGCGCTGCCAGATGAAGGGGATGGTGCGGCTCGCCTCGCTCGTGGGCTGCAAGAGCAGCGCCCGGGAATCGGCGGCTGGCGCGTTTTTAGCGGGCGACATGGGTTTTTCTCCCCTGGAAGAAGAGCTCGAGCACCAGCGCTTCATAGGTGGTGCCGAGCGCCTCGAGTTTCTGCGTCAGCCAGGCGAGCGAGGCCTCGCACGCCTTGGCCGGCCCGGCTTCGCGCTCGATGCGCAACATCTCGGCGTAGATCGGCGCGATCGCCTCGATCGCTTGCGGCGGGGCCTGGCGGCGTACCGAGTAGTAGCCCAGCACTTCGTCGCCGAAGCGATCGACGGTGACGTTGGCGAACACCCAGTAGTAGTGCCCCTTGGCGGTCATGTTTTTGACGAAACCGAACCACTCCTCGCCGCGCTGGATCGTGTCCCACAGATGCCTGAAGGCGCCTCTGGGCATGTCGGGGTGGCGCACGATGTTGTGCTGCACGCCCAGCAGATCGTCCTCGGAATAGTCGGCCACCCGCATGAATACGCGGTTGGCGTAAGTGATGCGCCCTTTGAGGTCGGTCTTGCTGACGATGATCTCCTCGGGCAAGAAACGGACTTCGACGTTCGTCGGGGTGATTTTCGGTTTCATCGAAGGCTCCTCCTCGTGGCACCATCGTAGCAAGAAATTATCGGCCATCGAACGGAAAACTGGAGGATTTTTTCCTGCATGTTCAAGGTTTCGCTTGCGTTACCGCGCGCTATTCTGCATCATGGATTCAATGGCTTGGAGGCGCCGGTGGCGCCTTCGTCGGGGGAGTGGCGAACGATGCGAACGAGACATTCGGTGGCGCGGCGCCTGATCGCCGCGATCGGGATCGTGCTGGTGGCAGGGCTGGCGGTGATGGTCGCCTGGAGCATGGCCGCCTCGCGCACCATGGCGCGCGACCAGGCGGAGCGCTTCGCCGCCTCGATCAACGAGATGACCATGGCCGGGCTCACGGCGATGATGGTCACTGGCACCGTGGGGCAGCGCGACGTCTTTCTCGACCAGATCCGCAAGCTTACGGCAGTGAGCGGCCTGGAAGTGCTGCGCGGCGAAGCGGTGACGGCGCTCTACGGCAAGGGCGGACTGGAAAAGGAGCCCGACGCGGAGGAAGCGCAGGTGCTCGCCTCCGGCCAGACCTACCTGGCGATCGAGGAGAGCGACGGAGCCCGGGCACTGCGCGCCATTTATCCGGCCAAGGCGGCGACCGACTACCTCGGGAAGAACTGCATCGTCTGCCACCAGGTGCCGGAGGGTACGGTGCTGGGGGCGGTGAGCATGCGCATCTCACTCGGCGAGTCGGATGCCGCCACCCGCCGCTTTGCCGCCTGGGTGGGAAGTTTCGCCGTGCTGCTCGCCTTGCTTGCCGTGGGCGTGATCGCCTGGGTGGTGCGCCGCTCGGTGGCGCGGCCCTTGGCGCACTTGGTCGCCAGCCTCGAGGAGATCGCCCAGGGCGAAGGCGACCTGACGCGGCGCCTGCCGGTAGGGCGCGACGACGAGATCGGGGCGGCCGCCGCTGGCTTCAACCGCATGCTCGAGACGGTGGCCGAGCTGGTGCGCGAGGTCAAGCGCACCGTGACTACCCTAGAAGAGGCGACGGCGGAGATGGTGCGCAGCGGCGATGCGGTGCGCGCCGGGGCGAAAACGCAGAACGCCGTGGTGGCCCAGGTACGGGAACTGATCGGGCGGCTGCACGAGGCGGCGGTCGGGGTGGCCGCGGAGATCGCGGCCATCCAGGCCGAGTCGCAGGTGAGCCGCGAGCGCACCGAGACGAGCCGGGCACGGCTCGCCGCCCTCGTCGATGCCTTCGCGGCCATCGAAGAGGCGCTCTCCTCGCTGGTCGAGGCGATGGAAGCCTTCACCCAATCCTCGCACGAAATCCGGGTCATCACCCAGGAAGTGCGCGAAATCGCCGACCAGACGAATCTTTTGGCGCTCAACGCCGCGATCGAAGCCGCGCGCGCCGGCGAGGCGGGGCGGGGCTTCGCGGTGGTGGCCGACGAAGTGAGGAAACTGGCCGAGAAGTCCGGTGCCGCCGCCGGGCGCATCGACACCATCACCGCCGCCGTGGTCGAGCGCAGCGACCAGCTCTACGCCGCGTTCGAGTCCGGCCAGGAAAAATTGAAGGAAGTGCGCCGCGTCTCGGACGAGGTGACCCAGCGCCTGGCCGAGGCCGGCGAGGCGGTGGCCGACGTGGGCAGGCGGCTCGATGCGGTCACCGTCACGACCGAAGAGGAGCGGGAGCTGGCCGAGCAGGCTGCATCCGCGGTCGAAGGGATCGCGCGGGAGACGGGACGGCTCGATACCGAAGTCGATGCCATGGCCTCGGCGGTGGAGAAGGTGCAGACGCAGGCGCAGCAGCTCGTCGAGCGCGTGCGCCGCTTCCGCGTGGAGTGAGTTTACTGCCGCCGGATGGCGATGAAGAGCCGCATGCCGTTGCGATCGACGAGCACTGCGAACCGGTTGCCGGCCTTGCTCACCGCCTGACGGAATTCCTCCGGCGTGCGCACCGGCTGCTGGTTCACCGCCAGGATCACGTCGCCCGGGCGCAAGCCGGCGAGGGCCGCCAGCCCTTCGACGCGGGTCACGAGCACGCCACCTTCTTCCAGACCGCGCTCTTTCGCCTCTTGGGCGGTGAGGGGGCGCACGGCGATGCCTGCCGCGCTCGGCTCTCCAGGGGATTTCTTGCCAGGGACTGCCGCCCGTGCCGTGTCCTCGTCCAGTTCGGCCAGCGTCACGCTCTTCTCCAGGCGTTTCCCTTGGCGCAAGAGCTCGACGCGTACCGCCTCGCCCGGTTTGCGCCGTCCGATGAGGCGCGGCAGGTCGGCGGAATCTTTGACTTTCTGGCCGTCGACCGCGACGATGACGTCGCCCGCCTGGATGCCGGCCTTGGCTGCCGGGCTGCCTTCTTCGACATTGGCGACCAAGGCTCCTTCGGGTTTGTCGAGCCCGAAGCTCTTTGCCAGTTCCTCGTCCATGCCCTGGATGACCACGCCGAGCTTGCCGCGCTGCACCCGGCCGTAGGCGATGAGCTGATCCTTCACCTCCTGCGCCACGTCGCTGGGGATGGCGAAGGCGATGCCCATGTAGCCGCCCGAGCGCGAATAGATCTGGCTGTTGATGCCGATCACCTCGCCGTCCATGTTGAAGAGCGGTCCGCCGGAATTGCCCGGATTGACCGCCGCGTCGGTCTGGATGAAGGGGACGTAGGTTTCGTCGGGCAGGCGGCGCGACTTGGCCGAGATGATGCCGGCGGTGACGCTGTGCTCGAAGCCGAAGGGGGAACCTACGGCGATCACCCACTGGCCGACGCGGGCCTTCTCGGGATCGCCGAATTTCACCGTCGGCAGACCCTTGGCGTCGATCTTGACCACGGCGATGTCGGTACGGCGATCGGCGCCGACTACCTTGGCCGGGAATTTGCGCCCGTCGGCGAGCTGGACCGTGACGTCAGTTCCCTCGCCGCCCTCGCCCACCACATGGGCGTTGGTGAGGATGTAGCCGTCGGCCGAGACGATGAAGCCGGAGCCGAGGCCGCGCTGCACCGGCGCCTCGCCCCGTCCGCCGGGCATTTGGGGCAACGGGATGCCGAAGCGGCGGAAGAATTCGAAGAAAGGATCATTTTCGTCGAAGGGAAAGGGCAGGGCTTCTTCGCTCGAACGGCTCAGCACGGTGATATTGACTACCGCCGGAGTCACCTGCTCGACCAGGTCGGCAAAATCCGGCAGGCGCTGCTCGGAGCCGCCGAAAAGCACGGGGCGCAAGGCCGGTTCAGCCGCGCCGACTGCGGGCACGATGCCCGTTCCCAAGGCGAAGGCGAGCGCCAGCGCCACGCCGCGACGGCGCAGGCCGGCAGGGGTAGGATGCCGCGGACACACTCCATTCATGGCTACTCCTTCCATGCGGGAAAAAGCTCATTGTACGGGATCGTTCGGGAACAAAACGCCGGCATCGATGGTAAAAAGATTTGATACACTGGCCGAAGACGGTTGCCGGCAAGGGGGATTCATCATGACGCTCACCGATTTGCGCTATCTCGTCGCGCTCGCGCAGGAGCGGCACTTCGGTCGCGCCGCCGAGCGCTGCCACGTGAGTCAGCCCACGCTCTCGGTGGCGATCAAGAAACTCGAGCAGCATCTCGGGGTGCTGCTCTTCGAGCGCAACCCCAACGAGGTCAAACTCACCGAGATCGGCCGGCAGGTGGTGGAGCAGGCCGAGCGGGTGCTGCGCGAGGCGCAGCGCGTCGAAGAGATCGCCCAGGCGGGCAAGGATCCTCTCATCGGGCCGCTGCGGCTGGGGGTCATCTTTACCATCGGCCCTTACCTGCTGCCGCGGCTGATTCCACTCGTGCATGAGTTCGCCCCCAAAATGCCGCTCATCATTCACGAGGATTACACGGCGAAGCTCGCCGAGCAGCTCAAGCACGGCGAGATCGACGTCGCCGTGCTCGCTCTGCCCTTCTCCGAACCGGGGCTCGTCACGCAGCCGGTCTATGACGAGCCTTTCCGCGTCCTCATGCCGGCCGAGCATCCCTGGACGACGTTCGATCGCATTCCGGCGGCCAAGCTTGCCGAGGAAAACGTGCTGCTCCTTGGCGCGGGCAACTGCTTCCGCGACCAGGTGCTGGAAGTGTGCCCGCAATGCGTGAGCAATTCGCCGCTGCAGGAGGCGCTCGCCGGAAGTTCTCTCGAAACCATCCGCTACATGGTGGCGAGCGGCCTGGGCGTGACGGTATTGCCCTCGTCGGCCGCCGACGACGCCTCGCGCATGAACCCCCTGCTCGCGGTGCGACCTTTTGCCGAGCCCGAACCTTACCGCCGGGTGGTACTGGTGTGGCGCGTCACCTATCCGCGCCACGGCGCGATCGACGTGCTGCGCCGCGCCATCTTCGCCGCCGATCTGCCTGGCGTGCGCCCCGTGGGCCCTGCGCCGCGGCGTCTGCCCGAGGAGCAGAGCCCGGTCGAGGCAGCGTCATAACCTAGAGTGAAGTGAGCGATTGCCGGTGACGATTTGTCAGCCTCGCCGGCATGCGCTATATTGATCTGCGTCAGGTTCCTTCAAGGAGAGAAGCATGAGCAAAGGGCAAGACAGTACCGCCATCGACATCGGCATCGACGAAAAAGACCGCAAGAAAATCGCCGAGGGGCTCGCCAAGCTCTTGGCCGATTCCTACACGCTGTACCTGGCTACGCACAACTTCCACTGGAACGTGACGGGGCCGATGTTCAACACCCTACACCTGATGTTCGAGCAGCAGTACACCGAGCTCGCCACGGCGGTGGACGACATCGCCGAGCGCATCCGCGCCTTGGGGTACCCGGCACCCGGAACCTACGCCGAGTTTCTCGAACTCACCCGGCTCGAGGAGCCCAAGCCCGGTCTCAAGGCCGAGGACATGATCCGCTATCTCATCAAGGGGCAGGAGACGGTGGTGCGTACGGCACGCGAGACGCTGCCCGTGGCCGAGAAGGCCAACGACCAGCCCACACTCGATCTGCTCACGCAGCGCATGCAGATCCACGAGAAGAACGCCTGGATGCTGCGCAGCCTGCTCGAATGATCACTCCTTGCGCAGGATATGCTGCGGTGGCCGATCGGGAAACCGGTCGGCTTTTTTGTAGGTATCGAGGGGAGGACGCCTTTCGTTCGGGGAAAAGCGAGAGGGGGAAGGAGGGGAGGGGGAAATCGAGAAGTGGCGCGCCCGGCAGGAATCGAACCTGCGACCTTTGGCTTCGGAGGCCAACGCTCTATCCCCTGAGCTACGGGCGCGGGAAGGTAAAGTCAAATTATCGCACAAAATGCGCCGCGTGCGCCGCCGGTTTCAGCGCGGTCGCCCTACTCGTGCCGCAACGCCTCGATCGGATCGAGCCGGGCGGCGCGGCGCGCCGGGAAGAAACCGAAGACGATACCGATGGCGCCCGAGAAGAGTGCGGCGATCAGCACGATGCCGTAATCCGGCGAGAAGGGGAATCCCAGTTTCTGCGCGGCCACGAGCGAGAAGACGAGCGCCAGCGTGATGCCGATGGCCCCGCCCAGCAGCGCGAGCACCACGGCTTCGACCAGGAACTGCAGCATGACGTCGGCGGCGCGCGCGCCGATCGCCAGGCGGATGCCGATTTCGCGCGTGCGCTCGGTCACCGACACCAGCATGATGTTCATGATGCCGATGCCGCCCACCAGCAGGCTGATGCCGGCCACCGCCCCGAGCAGCACCGTGAGCATGCGCGTGGTGCTGGTGAGCGTGCGCTCGATCTCCTTGGAGTCGATGAGGCGGAAGTTGTCCTCCATGTTGGCCGAGAGGTGCCGGCGCTCGCGCAGCACGAGCCGGATGTCCGCGAGCACGCGCTCGTTGTCGATGCCGTCGGCAAGCGAGAGCTGGATGGAGTCCACGTCGGTGGTGCCGGAGATGCGCCGCTGGTAGGTACGCAAGGGGATGATTACGATGTCATCCTGATCGGTGCCCATGGCGCTCTGGCCTTTTGCATCCAGCAGACCGATGATCTCGCAGGAGAATTTGTCCACGCGCATGCGCTGGCCGATGGGATCTTCGCTGCCGAAGAGCTCGCGCGCCACCGTCTGCCCGACGATGCAGGAAGCCACGCCGGCGCGCAGTTCGCTCGGCGTAAAGCCGCGGCCCTTGACGATTTCCCAGCGCCGCGCTTCGAGGTATCCCTCGCCCGCCCCGACCACGGTGGTGCTCCAGCTCTGGTTGCCGGCCACCACGGTGAGGGTGCGCAGCGACACCGGCGTCGACCAGGCCACGCCGGGCACTTCGCGGGCGATCGCCAGCGCGTCCTCCACCTTGAAGGGAACGACGTTCTGCCCCGGGCCGAAGCCGCGCGAAGGCCGCAGGAAGACGATGTTGCTGCCCAGCGACGAGATCTGGTCGGAGACCGCCTGGGTGGCGCCGCGTCCGAGCGTGACCATGGCGATCACCGCGCCCACGCCGATGACGATGCCGAGCACGGTGAGAAAGGAGCGCAGGGCGTTCCTGCCCAGCGAGCGGATCGCTTCGCGCAGCGCATTGCCCAGCATCAGGCCGCCTCCCCAGCGCCGTCGATGCGCTCGACGTGCCCGTCGCGGAAGTGCACCACGCGCTGGGCGTAGGCAGCGATGTCCGGTTCGTGCGTCACCATGACGATGGTGAGGTGCCGTTCGCGGTTGAACCGGGTGATGAGCGCCATGATCTCGTGGCTGCGGGCGGAGTCGAGGTTGCCGGTGGGCTCGTCGGCGAGTAAGACTTTTGGCTGGGCGACGATGGCCCGGGCAATCGCCACGCGCTGCTGCTGCCCACCGGAGAGTTCGCTCGGCACGTGGTGCTCGCGGCCGGAAAGCCCGACCTGGGCGAGCGCCTCGCGCGCACGCAGGCGCCGTTCGTGGGCCGGTACGCCCTGATAGACGAGGGGCAGTTCGACGTTTTCTTGGGCCGTGACGCGCGGCAGCAGGTGGAAGCCCTGGAAGACGAAACCCAGGGTATGGCGGCGCAGCAGCGCCCGTCCGTCGTTGTCGAGTTCGGTGACTTCGACGTCGCCGAGCCGGTAGCTGCCGCGGGTGGGGGTGTCGAGGCAGCCGAGGATGTTCATGGTGGTCGATTTGCCCGAACCGCTCGGTCCCATGAGGGCGACGAACTCGCCCGGCCAGACGTCGAGGTCGATGCCGCCCAGCGCGACGACGCGCGCGTCGCCCTGGCCATAGACGCGCTCGACGCCGCGCAAGCGGATGAGCGGTGCGCGGGTGGACGGCGCGCCCTCTCGCTGCGGCCCGTTCATGGCTTGGGGCGCTCCGTGGCGGTGATGACCGGCGTGCCCGGTTCGAGCTTGCCGGAGCGCACTTCCAGGACCTGGGTGCGCCGCCCGTCCGAAGGGCCCAGCCGTACGCGCACGGGGGCGGGGGCTCCGTCCTCGCCGAGCACCCAGATCGTGGCTTCTTCGCGCGTCTTCTTCTCGGGCGGTGGCGTAGGCGCAGCGGGAAAGGGGGGGCGGAAGAGTGCGCCTAGGCCGCCGCTGCCCGCGGCCGGTTTGGGCGCCGCTTCGGGCGGGCGGTAGCGCAGCGCGGCGTTGGCGATCGTCAGGACGTCTTCGAGGTGCTGGCTGAGGATCTCGGCGGTGGCGGTCATGCCCGGGCGCAGCTTGAGCTCGGGGTTGCCCACGGTGATTTCGGTCTTGTAGGTGACCACGCCGTTGACCAGTTCCGAACCGTAGCGCACGAGTTTTACCCGGCCGCTAAAGGGCTGGTCGGGATAGGCGTCTACGGTAAAGCTCACGCTCTGCCCTTCGGCTACCTTGCCCACGTCGGCCTCGTCGACGTCGGCCAAAAGCTCCATCTGGGCGAGATCCTCGGCCAGGGTGAAGAGCACGGGCGTCTGCAGCGAGGCGGCAATCGTCTGCCCAGGGTCGATGCTGCGTTTGAGCACCACGCCGCCGATGGGGCTGCGAATGACGGATTTGTCGAGATCGGTGAGGATGGAGGTGAGCTGCGCTTCGCTGGCCTTGATTTCGGCTTTGGCTTGCAGCAGCTCCGCTTCGGCGCGGGCGACGTTCGCGGCGGCGCTGTCCAGATCCTGTTGCGCCACGGCCTGGCCGGCGCTGAGCTTGCCGGCGTGCTGCAGGCGCTGCAGCTTGGCCCGGGCTTCCGTCAGGGTGGCTTCGAGCTGCGGGATTTTGGCGCGCGCCAGGGCGAGATTCGCTTCGGCCTGCACGCGCTGCGCCTCGAGCTTGCGCGTATCGAGCCGGGCGAGCACTTGGCCGACCTTGACCGGATCGTTGAAATCGACGTAGACCTCGCGGATCGTGCCGGAGATCTCGGCGCCGACGTCGACCTGGTTGGTCGGGCTGAGGTTGCCGGTGGCAGTGACGGTGATCGACAGATCCCCGCGCTGGGCCGCGTCGGTGAGGTAGCGCACGCTCACCGGTTCCCCGCCGCGCTTGCCGACGAACCACAGGCCGGCAGCCAGCAGCAGGACGAGGAGCCCGCCGGCGAGGATGATGCGCCGCCGCCGGCGTAGGCGCGCGAGTTCGGCGCGCAGATGCGAGGTGTCGAGCACGGCGTCGGCGGAGTCGGGAGCAGTTTCGTTCATCGGACGGTTTCCTCCTGCGGCGCCTCGCCCGGCCAGCCGCCGCCGAGCGCCTTGTAGAGACGAACGCGGTCGCCGGCGTTCTGTCCTTGCTGCGCGACGAACGCGTCGGTGGCCGAGAGCCAGGTGCGCTGCGTGTCGATGAGCACGGTGTAGTCGGTCAGGCCCGAGCGGTATTGCGCGAGCGCCAGCTCCACGCTCGCGCGGGCGCTGTCGGCTGCCTGACGCAGGTCGTCCAGGCGGCGGTCGTCTTCCTGGAGCGTGAGGAGGGCGTTCTCCACCTCGCTTAGGGCGCTGAGCACGCTCTTGCGGTAGTCGGCAAAGCTTTGCATGAGCTGCGCTTCGCTCGCCTCCAGCTGCGCCGACAGCTTGCCGCCATCGAAGAGGGTGGCGAGCGGCGCGAACGCGAGGCTCCAGGTGCGTGCACTCGCCTGCCACAGATCGCCTGCGGTGAGCGCGGTAAGGCCCAGGCTGCCGCTCAAGGGGAAGCTCGGGTAGCGCGCCGCGTCGGCCACGTCGCGCTGCGCGGCGGCGGCGGCGAGCTGCGCCTCGCTGCGGCGCACGTCGGGGCGGCGGCGCAGCACGTCGGCGGGAATGCCGGCCGCGGGCAGGGGCGGCAGGCGCGTCACCCAGGGTGCGAGATAGGCGAGCTCCGGCGGTTCGGCCCCCGCGGCGGCGGGCGGCGGCCCTGGCGGCTGGTCGCGCGTGAGTCGCTCGTGCCAGTAACCCGGGGCTTCTCCGGCGAGCAGCGCGAGCGCATTCAGGGCGCTCTCCCGGCCCTGGGCGAGCGCGGCGCGCTGCGCCCGGGTCTGCGCGAGCAGAGTCTGGGCCTGACGCACGTCGAGCTCGCTCACCAGGCCCGCGGCGGCCTTGGCCTGGGCGAGCGCCAGGCTGCGCTCGAGCACCACGAGCTGCGCGTCGAGCAAGGTGAGGCGCGCCTGCGCCGTGCGCGCGTCGAACCAGGATTGCGCCGCTTCGGCCGTGGTGCTCACCAGCACGTCGGCCAGATCATAGGTGGCTGCCGTCTGCTGCGCCTCGGCCGCGCGCAGCGCTGCCCGCCGCCCGCCGAAGACGTCGAGCTCCCATTGCGCGTCGAAGCCGACCTGGAACTGGTTTTCGATCGTTCCCATGCCCGTTTCGGCGCTCGTGCGGTTGCGCGCGGCGCTGCCGCTGCCGGTGATGGTGGGGCCGAGATCGGCGGCGGTGGCGCGCCGCTGCGCCCGCGCCTGGGCCAGGCGCGCGAGCGCCGCTTCGAGGTCGAGATTGTCGCGGCGCACCTTGGCCACGATCTCCTCGAGCACGGGGTCGGCGAAATGGCGCCACCATTGGGTGAGCTCGGCCTCGTCCGCCTCCGGTGCGGCCTGACGAAACGCCGCCGGCGGAGGTGGCGCCTGCGGCGGCACCGTGACGATGGCGCAGGCCGCGCACACACAGGCGGCCAAGAGCGCCGCTGTGCGCGTGGGAAACCGGAAGAGCGGGATGGTCGGCTCCATGGAGGGATCACGGCTCTGGCAACGGGATCGAACCTACGGGGCGTGATTGTACGCGCTGCGCACCGGCCGCGGCTGCATGATACGATTTGTTGGGCGCCGCGCTGCCAAACCCCTCGTTCTCAGGAAAGACACCATGAAATTCATCCGTTTCGGCCTCCCTGGTCAGGAACGCCCCGGCCTGATCGACCCCCTCGGCGGCCTGCGCGACCTCTCGGCCCATGTGCGCGACATCGACGGGGCGCTCCTCGCCGACGCGGCGGTGCTCGCCGCCTTGCGCGCGCTCGACCCCTTCTCGCTGCCGCCGGTCTCACCCGACGTGCGCCTGGGGTCGCCGCTGGCCGGCGTGGGCAATTTCTACGCCATTGGGCTCAATTTCCGCGACCACGCGCAGGAGGCGAACCTGCCCATCCCGAGGGAACCGGTCGTCTTCATGAAAGCCACGAGCTGCATCTGCGGCCCGGACGATCCATTCCTTTGCCCGCCCGGAGCGCAGAAACTCGACTGGGAGGCGGAGCTGGGCGTGGTCATCGGTCGGCGGGCCAAGCGCGTCTCGCCGACCGAGGCGCGCGCCTGCATCGCCGGCTATTGCACCGTGCTCGACGGCTCGGAGCGCGACTTCCAGATGAACCGCGGCGGGCTGTGGATCAAGGGCAAGAGTTACGAGTCCTTCGGTCCGCTGGGCCCCTGGCTCGTCACCGCCGACGAAGTGCCCAACCCGCAGGCGCTCGCCATCCGCCTCGAGGTGAACGGCGAGCGCATGCAGGACGGCAACACCGCCGAGATGATCTTCGACGTGGCCACCCTCGTGAGTCACCTGTCCGAGTTCATGACGCTGCTGCCGGGCGACGTCATCGCCACCGGCACGCCCGCCGGGGTTGGCCTGGGTCAGAAACCGCCGCGTTTCCTGCGCCCCGGCGACGAAGTGACGCTGGAAGTGGAAGGTCTGGGGCGGCAGCGCCATTGCGTGGTGGTCGATCGCGCGGAGAGATGAAGACCCCGCGTGTATGGCATCGCCAGTTGTTCGTGATAGTGGCCTTCTTTGCCTGCGTGGCCCAGGCGCAGGAAGGGCCGCGGCGTGTCGTCTCGGTGAATCTGTGCGCCGACCAGCTGCTGCTGCGGCTCGCTCCCGAGCGCGTCATCGCCATCACGACGCTGTCGCGCCGCGCCGATCTCGCCCCGGACCCGACGCTGGGGGCCGACAAACCGGCGATCCGCGGTTCGGCCGAAGAGATCCTTGCGCTTCGGCCGGATCTGGTCGTCTTCGGGCCGTTCTCGGCCGCGGCCACGCGAACGCTCCTCGAACGACTGGGGCTTCCCGTCTATACGCTGCCGTACGTCGAATCGCTGGATGCGCTGCGGGATGCGATTCGTACCCTCGGCCGGTTGGTGCACGAGCCGGAGCGCGCCGCAGCCCTGGAAACACGGCTGGATGCGCTCGCGCGTCCCTTGGGCGTGGAGGGCGAGACACCGGTCATCCTCTATTATCTCCAGGGCGGCTACAGCGCCGGGCGCGGCACATGGGTGGGTGAGCTCATCGAGCGCAGCGGGGGCATCAACGCCGCCGAGCGTGCCGGACTCATCGGCCATGGCGATCTGCCGCTCGAGCGGGCATTGGCCGCCCGCCCGACGCGCTGGTGGCGCACCGTCTATCAAAACGACACCCCGACCCTGGGCGAGCGCCTGCTCGCGCATCCGGCGCTGCGGCGCCAGGCCGGCGAACCGCACTGGCTGCCGAGCTGGGCGATCACCTGCGCCGGCCCTTGGTCGTTCGAGGCGCTGGAGCGGCTGCGATGAGGGAAGTGTTACTCGCCCCGGCGCTGCTCTTGCTGGTGGGCTTGCTCGTGCTCGCCTCGCTCACGCTGGGCTATCTCGAGCTCTCGCCGCTTGCCTGGTGGCGCGGCGTCTGGGCGGGCGACCCTCTCCTGCGCCTGGTCTTGGTGGAGATCCGGCTGCCGCGCACCCTGCTCGCGCTCGCCGTAGGGGCGGCGCTGGGCGTGGCCGGTGCGGCCCTGCAGAGCCTGCTGCGCAACCCACTCGCCGAGCCGGCGCTCGTCGGCGCCACCGGCGGGGCTTCGCTCGGGGCGGTGATGGCGCTCTACTGGGGGTGGGCCGGTGCCTGGTCGCTGGCGCTGCCACTGGCGGGATTCGCCGGGGCGGCGCTCGTTACCGCGTTCGTGCTTCTGCTCGCCCTGCGCGGCGCTTCCACCGTGGGCCTCATCCTCGCCGGCGTGGCTGCCTCCAGCTTGAGCACGGCGCTCGTCTCACTCATCCTCAATGCCTCGCCCAATCCGCACGCGACGATGGAGATCGTGCACTGGCTGCTGGGCTCGGTGACCGATCGCAGCCTGCAGGACGTCGCGCTGGTGCTGCCGCCGATCGCGCTGGGGATGGCGCTGCTGCTGCGCCAAGGCACGGCGCTGCGCCGCCTGGTGCTCGACGAGGAGGCCGCCGCGAGCCTCGGGGTGTCGCTGCCGCGGCTGCGTCTGGCCGTGCTCGTGGGCGCGGCGCTGGCGGTGGGGGCGGCCACGGCCATCGCCGGTTCCATCGGTTTCGTCGGCCTGGTGGCACCACACCTCGTGCGGCCCCTCGTGCGCCACGATCCGGCGCGCACGCTGTGGGCTTCAATGGGCGCGGGGGCGGTGCTGCTGCTCGCCGCCGATCTGGCGGTGCGCCTGATCGATCCCCACGGCGCGGAGCTCAAGCTCGGCGTGCTCACGGCCCTCGTCGGGGCGCCCTTCTTCCTGTGGCGGGTACTCGCGGTGCGTGCGCCATGAGCCTAGCCCTGGAGTTCTCCGGCGTCGGCCTGCGGCTGGGAGGACGGGCCGTGCTCCGCGGCATCGACTGGCGGGGCGAATCCGGCCGTCTCGTCGGTCTGGTAGGGCCCAACGGGGCGGGGAAATCGATGTGGCTGCGGGTGGCTGCCGGCGTACTCAGGCCGCAGCAAGGGGAAGTGCGCTGGTGGGGCGAGCCGCTCGTGCGCGTGCCGCGCCCACGCTGGCCGTCGGTGATCGCCTATTGCCCGCAGCGCTTTTCCCTTCATCTGCCGCTGCGCGTTCTCGACTGCGTCGCCCTGGGTTTGCCGGCGGGCCGGATTCGTACCGGCGCCGAGCGCGAACGCTGCCTCGCGGCGCTCGAGAAAGTCGACGCCGCCGATCTGGCCGAGCGCCCCGTTACCGAACTCTCGGGCGGGCAGCAGCAGCGTGTGGCGCTCGCCCGGGCGTTCGCTCAGGAGGCGACGATGCTGCTTGCCGACGAGCCGCTCGCCGCCCTCGACCCGCGCCACGCGCTGGAGACGCTGGCGCTGCTGCGGCGCGAGGCACACGAGGGCGGACGGCTGGTGGTGGTGGCGCTGCACGAGCTCACCCTCGCGGCGCGCTTCTGCGACGAAGTTCTGCTGCTGCACGAAGGGCGCTGCCTCGCGGCCGGCGCCCCTCTGGAGGTGCTCGACGAGGCGCGGCTGCGCGCGGTCTATGGCCTGCGGGCACGGCGCCTAGAAGTGGAGGGGGAGACGCTGCTGCTGCCTTGGGCACCAGCCGATCGCCCCTAGCGGCGACGCATCTGCGCCGCCATCTCCCGCAGCCGGGCGATGCGCTCTTCGGTGCGCGGGTGCGTCGAGAAAAGCCCTTGCAGCCAGCCGCCCGAGAGCGGGTTCATGATCATCATCTGCGCCGTCTCCGGGTGTGCCTCGGCCGTTGGCATGGGAATCTGCTGGGCGTACGCTTCGATCTTGGCCAGGGCCGAAGCCAGCGCTTCCGGGTCGCCGCAGATCTCGGCTCCGCCCGCGTCGGCGCCGAATTCGCGCGTTCGCGAGATCGCCAGCTGGATGATCACCGCCGCGATCGGCGCGAGGATCATCACCAGGATGGCGAGCACCGGGTTGACCGGCCGCCCCTCCTCGTCGCGTCCGCCAAAGAGCATGCCGAAGTTGGCGAGCATGGAGATGGCGCCGGCTACCGTCGCCGTCATGGTCGAGATGAGGATGTCGCGATGCTTCACGTGCGCGAGCTCGTGGGCCATCACCGCACGCAACTCGCGCTCGCTGAGCAGCTCGATGATCCCGGTGGTCGCCGCCACGGCCGCGTGTTCGGGACTGCGCCCGGTGGCGAAGGCGTTGGGCTGCGCCTCGTGGATGATATAGACCTTTGGCATGGGCAACCCCGCGCGCCGGGCAAGGTCCCGGACAATGCCGTAGAGGTAGGGCGAGGTGGTCTCGTCGACCTCCTGCGCGTGGTACATCGCCAGCACCATCTTGTCGGAGAACCAATACGCCCAGAAGTTGGTGAGCGCGCCGAACCCCAGCGCCACCAACATCCCCGTCCTACCGCCGATCACCATCCCCACGGCGCCGAAGAGCGCCATGATCGCCGCCATCAGGAGCGTCGTCTTCAGCCAGTTTCCGTACATCGTCAGCCTCCCTCCACAGTGAACCGCTCGCCGATAGAGACCGGAAAACCGCGCAGGAATTCCGCCGCGGGCAGGCGCTTGCCGCCGGGGCGCTGCAGTTCGGTGAGCAGCAGCCGCCCCTGGCCGGTCTGCACCGTGATTCCTTCAGTGCCGACGGCGGTCACCGTCCCCGGCGGCTCGGTGCCGTTTCCTTCGAGCACTTGGCCGCGCCAGAGTTTGAGCGGCACGCCGCGCAGCAGCGCCTGCGCCCCCGGATGGGGATCGAAGGCGCGCAGCCGCCGCTCAATCCGCTCGGCCGGCTGCGACCAGTCGATCCAACGCTCCTGCGGCGTGATCTTGGCGGCGTAGGTGACGCCTTCTGCCGGCTGCGCGCGAGCCTGGGCGAGGTGGCGCGGCAGCTCGGGCAGCACCTGCACGAGCAGCTCGGCACCCAGCGCCGCGAGCCGGTCGTGCAGCGAGCCGGCCGTCTCGTCGGCGGTGATGGGGGTTGCCACGCTCGCCACCATGGGCCCGGTATCCAGCCCTTCGTCCATCTGCATGAGCGTGACCCCCGTCTCGGCATCGCCCGCCTCGATCGCCCGGACGATGGGGGCTGCTCCGCGCCAGCGCGGCAGGAGCGACGCGTGGATGTTGAGGCAGCCCCAGCGCGGCCAATGCAACACCTCGGACGGAAGGATCAGGCCGTAGGCCGCCACCACCAGTACGTCGGGCGCGGGCAGCGCGAGCAGTTCCCGGCGATCCTCCTCGCTCTTGAGCCGCGCCGGCTGCAGTACCGCAATGCCGGCTTCCTGCGCCACCCGTTTCACCGGGCTCGGGGTGAGCTTCATGCCGCGACCGGCCGGCCGGTCGGGTTGCGTCAGCACGAAAGGCACCTCCCAGCCGGCCGCGAGCAGCGCGCGCAGCGCGATCGCCGCGAATTCGGGCGTGCCGGCGAAGGCCACGCGGCGCACGTTCTCGCCCATCAGGCCGTCATCCGGGCGCGCTTGACGAGCTTCGCCTTGATGCGCGACTGCTTGAGCGGCGAGAGATACTCGACGAACACCTTGCCGTCGAGGTGGTCGATCTCGTGCTGGATGCACACGGCGAGCAGCCCTTCGGCCTCGAACTCGACCGTCTCGCCTTCCAGGTTCAGTGCCCGCACTTTGACGCGCTCGGCGCGCGTGACTTTGTCATAGATGCCCGGCACCGACAGGCAGCCTTCCTCGCTCACGCACTCGCCGTCCTTCTCCAGGATCTCGGGGTTGATGAGCACCGTCAGCCCGGAGCGGTCCTCGGTCACGTCGATGACGATCACGCGCTTGTGCACGTCGACCTGCGTGGCGGCGAGCCCGATTCCCGGAGCGGCGTACATCGTCTCGGCCATGTCGGCGGCAAGCCGGCGGATCGACTCGTCGACCTCCGTCACCGGCTCGGCGCGCTTCTTCAGCCTCGGATCGGGATAATGCAGGATGGGAAGTAGTGCCATATTTTTCGTCTCTCGTTGCCAATCGTCGATGCGTCGCGTAGAATGCCAATATCTTCTGCCCCGGCAGTGAGACAGGATCGCCCACTCCCGGTTCCGACATCCCTGTGAGGTTCCTCGCCATGAAGCGGATGATTCGCATTATAGGCACGATCGCCCTGGTCTGGTTCGGTGCGCTTTCGCTCGCGCACGCCGGCGTGGAACCCCAGGCCATCGCGCCCGATGCACCCGATACCTACACCGTGCGCAAGGGGGATACGCTCTGGGGCATCGCCAAGCAATTCCTGCGCGACCCTTGGCGCTGGCCCGACCTGTGGCAGATGAACCGGGCCCAGATCCGCAACCCGCACCTCATCTATCCTGGCCAGATCCTGGTGTTCGACCGCGCCGCCGGGGTGCTGCGTGCCGCCAAGCGCGTGGGGCCGGTCGACGAGAAGCTCTCGCCCCAGGTTCGCCATGAGCCCATTCAAGATGCCATTCCTTCCATCCCGCTCGCGGCCATCGAGCCTTTCCTCGTGCGCCCCCTGGTGATCGACCAGAAAACGCTGGAGAATTCCGGCCGCATCATCGGCCTGGAAGAAGGCCGCTGGATTGCCGGGGCAGGCGATGCGGCCTTTGCCGTGGGCGTGCCCGAGGATGCCCGGCTCGTGCAGCTCTTCCGCCCCACCGAGCCGCTCTATGCCCGCGATGGCAAGACGCTCATCGGCTACGAGGCGCGCGATCTCGGTACCGCCGTCGTCGAGCCCAACGACGACCCTCGCCTCGGCACCGTGCTGCGCCTGAAGCAGACGAACGAAGAGGTCCGCGCCGGCGACGCCCTCATCGCCTCTCAGAAAGAGATGCTGGTCAATTTCGTGCCCCACGCGCCGGACGAAGGGGTCGACGCGCGCATCGTTCGCCTGTATCGCAGCTCGCTCGAAGCCGGTCGGCTCGACGTCGTCCTGCTCGACCAGGGCGAGCAGCAGGGCTTGGAGCCTGGCCACGTGCTCGCCCTGTGGCGCATCCGTCCCCCCGTCACCGACGAAGAGCGCGACACCAAGGTCTTCCTGCCCGAAGAGCGCTACGGCGTGGCCTTCGTCTTCCGCGTCTTCGAGCGCATGTCCTACGCTCTCGTGATGGAGACCGAGAAACCGGTCCGTGTCGGGGATGCCGCTCGCACGCCCTGAAGACCGGGAAGAAGCGAGGAGCTGGCTCGACTTCACGTTGCGCCGGCTCCCGCCTTCGGTCCAGCGCAAGCTCCTGGCGCGCTTTGGCTCGCCGGAAGCGGTGCTCGCCCAGCCGCTCCCCACCGTGCGCGCCGAGTTCGGCGCCGAAGTCGCCCAGGCGCTCGCCTCGCCTCCTCCTGCCGAGGCGGTCGAAACGGCGCTCGCCTGGCTGGGCGAGGCTCGTCATCACCTCCTCACCCTCGCCGACGCCGCCTATCCCAGGAATCTGCTCGCACTCGCCGACGCCCCGCTCGTGCTCTACGTCGTGGGCGATCCCGGCACGCTCGGCCGGCCCGCGGTGGCGATCGTCGGCGCGCGCCACGCCACGCCCGGCGGGCTGGAGAACGCCCGCGCCTTTGCCCGGGCGCTCGCCGAGCGCGGCCTCGTCGTGGTGAGCGGCCTCGCGCTTGGCGTAGACGCCGCCGCCCACGAAGGCGCGCTCGCTGCTGAGGGCGGAAGGACGGTGGCCGTCATCGGCACCGGCGCTGACCGCGTCTATCCGGCCAAGCACCGTGCGCTGGCGCACCGCATCGCCGAGCACGGCGCGATCGTGAGCGAATTCCCGCTGGGCACCCCGGCCCAGCCCTACCATTTCCCGCGGCGCAACCGCCTCATCGCCGCGCTCGCCCGCGGCACCCTGGTGGTAGAAGCAGCGCCCGACAGCGGCTCGCTCATCACGGCGCGCCTTGCCGCCGAGCTCGGGCGCGACGTCTTCGCCATTCCCGGTTCGATCCACAATCCGCTCGCGCGCGGCTGCCACCGCCTCATCCGCGAAGGCGCCAAACTCGTCGAGCGCGTCGACGACCTCCTCGAAGAATGGCCCGATCTGGCCTCGCCCGGCGCCCTCGTTCCGCCAGAACCCGCGCCCGCGCCTTCCGACGAAAGCGACCCGCTCCTTGCCGCCCTGGGGCACGATCCGGTCGATTTCGACACCCTGATGCATCGCACGGGCTTGACGAGCGAGGCACTCTCGGCCATGCTGTTGCCGCTGGAACTCGACGGCGCCGTCGTGCGCCTGCCGGGCGGCCGCTACCAACGCACCCGCTGAAGGAATCTCTCCATGTTCGATGTCCTCGTCTATCTCTTTGAAAACTATGCCGGACCCAACGAGGCACCGAAGGATCCGGACGAGCTGCGCGCGCGGCTCGCCGATGCCGGTTTCGAGGGCGACGAGATCGACGAGGCGCTCTCCTGGCTCGACACGCTCAGAAACGCCGAGGCCCTTTCCCCTTCGTGGCGTATCCCGCCCGCCGGCGGCAGCGTGCGCATCTTCACCGAAGAAGAACGGCAAGTCCTGGGAACCGCCGGGCAGAACCTGGTCTACTTCCTGCAACGCCACGGCGCCATCGACGAGGCGCTGCGCGAAACCCTCATCGACCGCGCCCTGGAATTCGGCGCGACGCCGCTCGATCCGGACGATTTCAAGGTGCTCGCGCTGATGGTGCTGTGGCAGCATGAACGGGAACTCGATCCCCTCGTCGTCGACGAACTGCTGCGCGTCGAAGACGACGAAGACGCCGAACCGCCGCGGCTGCACTGAACCCATGGGCAAGAAACTCATCATCGCCGAAAAACCCTCCGTCGCGCAGGACATCGCCCGCGCGCTCGGAGGCTTTCACAAGGAAAAGGACTACTGGGAGTCCGAACAGTACGTCCTCTCCTCGGCCGTCGGTCATCTGCTCGAACTCAAGGCGCCAGAGGAATACGAAGTCAAGCGCGGCAAGTGGAGCTTCGCCAACCTGCCGGTGATTCCGCCGCGCTTCGATCTGCAACCCATCGCCAAGAGCGAGGACCGGCTCAAACTCCTGCTGCGCCTTGCCAAGCGCAAAGACGTCGACGGGCTCATCAACGCCTGCGACGCCGGGCGCGAGGGCGAGCTCATCTTCAACTACATCGTGCAGTACGGCAAGATCGACAAGCCCGTGCAGCGCCTGTGGCTGCAATCGATGACGCCGCAGGCGATCCGCGAAGCCTTCGCCCACCTGCGCTCGGCCGAGGAGATGGAAGGGCTGCGCCAGGCTGCCGTGAGCCGCGCCGAGAGCGACTGGCTCATCGGCATCAACGGCACGCGCGCCATGACCGCCTTCAACTCCAAGTCGGGGGGCTTTCATCTCACCACGGTGGGCCGGGTGCAGACGCCCACGCTCGCCATGGTCGTCGAGCGCGAGCGCCAGATCCGCGCCTTCCGGCCCCGCCCCTACTGGGAAGTGGAAGCCACCTTCCGCGCCGCGGCGGGCACCTACACTGGCCGCTGGTTCGACGAAAAATTCAAGAAGCCCGAGGGCGACGAGCACGCCAGCCCCTACCGCCTGTGGGAGCGCGAGCGCGCCGAAGCCATCCGCGCGCGCGTCCTGGGCCAGCCGGGCGTGGTCGAAGAAACCGCCAAGCCCAGCACGCAGATTTCGCCGCCGCTCTTCGACCTCACCAGCCTGCAGCGCGAGGCGAATGCCCGCTTCGGCTTCTCCGCGCGCAACACGCTCGCCATTGCCCAGGCGCTCTACGAGCGGCACAAAGCGCTCACCTATCCCCGTACCGACGCCCGGGCGCTACCCGAGGACATGATCGGCACCGTGCGCGAGGTGCTGGCGCAGCTGCCGTCGGAATACCAACCCTTCGCCGGCAAGATCCTCGCCCAAGGCTGGGTCAAACCCAACAAGCGCATCTTCGACAACGCCAAGGTGTCGGACCACTTCGCCATCGTCCCCACTGGCGTGGTGCCCAAAGGGCTGTCCGAACCCGAACAGAAGATCTTCGACCTGGTCACGCGGCGGTTCCTCGCCGTCTTCTATCCGCCGGCCGAATACCGTGTCACCACCCGCATCACCCGCGTGGGCGAAGACGCCTTCAAGACCGAAGGCAAGGTACTGGTCGCCCCGGGCTGGCTCGAGGTCTACGGCAAACGGGCCGCTGGCGAGGGCGAAGGGGAACTCGTGCCCGTCGCCCCCGGCGAGACCGTTCATACCGAGGCCGTCGAGATCAAGGACTTGCACACCAAGCCGCCGGCGCGCTACACCGAGGCCACGCTCCTTTCCGCCATGGAAGGCGCAGGCAAGCTCGTCGAAGACGAGGAACTGCGCGCGGCCATGGCCGAGCGGGGTCTGGGAACGCCCGCCACCCGCGCCCAGATCATCGAGGGTCTGCTGGAAGAAAAATACCTTGTGCGCGAGGGGCGCGAGCTCGTACCCACCGCCAAGGCCTTCTCGCTCATCACCCTCTTGAAAGGCTTAGGCATCGACGCGCTCACCTCGCCCGAACTCACCGGCGAGTGGGAGCACAAGCTCGCCCTGATGGAGAAGCGGCGGCTCGCGCGCGAAGAGTTCATGGCCTCGATCGCGCGTATGGCGCAGGACATCGTCGAACGCGCCAAGCGCCACGAATCCGACACCGTGCCCGGCGACTTCGCCACCCTGCAGGCGCCCTGCCCCAAGTGCGGCGGCACCGTGCGCGAAACCTACAAGACCTTTCAATGCGATCAGTGCGGCTGGTCGATGTGGAAAATCATCGCCGGCCGGCAGATCGACGTGCCCGAAGCCGAGGCGCTGCTCACCCAAGGCCGAATCGGCCCGCTGGAGGGGTTTCGCAGCCGCCTGGGGCGGCCCTTCGCCGCCGAGCTGGTGCTCGACGAGGCCAAGCAGCCTACGTTCGCCTTCGCCGTCGAACCGCCGGAGGAAGTGCCGGCGGATCTGGCCGAACGCGAATCGCTCGGGCCCTGCCCCAAGTGCGGCGCGCCGGTGGTCGAGCACGGCACGAGCTACGTGTGCACCAAGTCGCTCGGCCCCGACAAGACCTGCGACTTCCGCAGCGGCCGCACCATCTTGCAGCAACCGATCGAGCCGGAGCAGATGAAGAAGCTCCTTTCCGAGGGCAAGACCGATCTCCTCACCGGCTTCGTGTCAGCGCGCACGCGGCGCAAGTTCTCCGCCTACCTCGTGCGCCAACCCGACGGCAAGATCGGCTTCGAATTCGAGCCGCGCGAGGCGTCGGAGAAGAAAGGGCGCTCCGCGACGAGGAAGAAAGCCAAGGCCGCGGAGACGTCGTGACACCGATTCTGTGTGTGCCTGGCTGGGGTCTCGGTCGGGGGCCTTTGGCTGGCCTCGTTTCCGTACTCGGAGCCCAGTGGCACGATTTGCCAGGGCATACAGCCAAGGCGGATACCTGCGCCGAGGCGGTACAAAGATTGAGCAACGAGGCCCCTGAAGGCGCGTGTCTTGTGGGCTGGTCCCTAGGTGCCATGCTGGCTTTGGCGGCAGCCTCTTTGGCGCCGAACGTCTTTTCTGCGGTCGTGGCCATCTCTCCCACCCCTTCGTTCGTCCGTCGCAGAGGATGGCCATACGGCTTGGCACCAGAGCGTTTGGCTTCTTTTCGGGAACAAGTGTGTACGGAGCCTGCTGCCTCTCTACGCCGATTCATCGTCGATTTCAATCGAGGAGATCTCAGGGCCACAGACATCTCCCGACAGCTAATGCGTCAGATGGACGATTTTCCTTCGACGGAAGCGCTGGCCACGGGACTGGATTGGCTACAGGAGATAGACCTTCGCGCCACCCTGCTCGGACTCGGAGTGCCCGTTTTGGTATTCCATGGCACCGCGGACAGTTTGATTCCGCCGATTGCCGGTCGTTGGATTGCGGACCACGTTGCTCGGGGGCGTTTCGTCGCGGTGGAAGGCGCGGCGCATGCCCCGTTTTGGGGCAGGACGGACTTCATGGCAGGGGAGATTCGCCGCTTTCTGTGCCAGCAAAAAGCAAAGACAGGAACGGAGTCGGAGTGATTCAGCGCTCATCGGGCCAGCGCACCCAGCCGATGTCGTCGCGTCTGCTGCCGTGAGCAATCACGCCCAGACAGGGGGCTGAGATCGTTTGCCGTAGGGTGGCGAGATTGCCGTCGAGGCTGGCCATTTCAGAATCGAGGCAATTGGCAATCCATCCGGCCAAAACCAGCTCTCGTCGATCGATCGCCTCTACCGTGAGCAGTGCATGGTTGAGGCAACCAAGGCGCATTCCTACGACGAGGATGACAGGGGCTCCGAGCGCTACTGCCAGGTCGGCCATGGTGTGCGTTGGCGTAAGTGGAGCGAGAAACCCCCCAGCACCTTCGACCAGTACCCGATCGGCGTACCTGCGTGCCTTGGCAACGGCCGAGACGATTTTTTCCAGGTCGATTTTTACGCCTTCTTGGGCCGCTGCCAGGTGGGGCGAGATGGGGGCTTTGAAACAGTAGGGATTTCGCACTGCAGCCGGAAGATCGACGCTGTCGGCTTCTGCGAGTGCGACTACGTCTTCATTGAACCCCGTTTCATCCACGCCCGCGGCGACGGCTTTGACACCCACGGCGCGCCACCCCGAGGTGCGTGCTCGTACGAGCAGCTGGCAAGCAGCATGGGTTTTACCGATCTCCGTATCAGTGCCGGTGAGGAACCATATGCCCGGATTCATGTTTTTCAGCCTCCTTTTTTGCAGGCCGCCAAGAAACCCACGCGGTAGCTCAAACCCAATCCTTCTTCCGTGCGCTCTCGTTCCAGGGCATCGAGTAGTGCGCGCCGGCGTCCGGGGGTCCAAACAGGGGAACCGGAATGTGTCGTCGGGTTTGCTCCGACGCCTCGAATCGCATGGAGGAGGGTTTCTGCATCGGGATAATAAAAAGTGAAATGGCGAATTTCCCAGCGGCATGCGTACCACGAATGGGTTCCAAGGGCGTGCTCCCACTCGGTTTCGGCCGGTAGTCGCGCCAAGGCAGACGTGACGCCCACTGTTCGCACTGCTCGATCGAGTTCAGGGAACGTGCCCGCAAGGACGATGCTCGCCCATAGCCATCCCCTCGCTTTGAGGACGCGCCAAGCCTGTGCGAGAACGCTCTGCGGCCGCGTCCATTGCCAGGCGCAGTTGCTCCAGTAGCCGGCGCAGATGGCATCGGCCAAAGGCAGGAGTTCGAGGTCGGCCGACAGGCGAGTGACTTCCGATGCCGGCATCAGGGCCAAGGCCTCGGGGGAGAAATCCACGGCAAGAAGACGCTCGTGACCGAAGCGCTGCGCCAGCAGCGGCAGATCGCGCCCGATGCCACAGCCCGCGTCGATGATCCAGCCCTCGGGCATGTCCGAGACGGTGACGAGTCGTTGGGCGAGGTGGGCCGCGATGCGTCGCTGTGGGTAGTCGTGGGCTGCATAGCTGTGCCGCCGTCGGGTGAAAGCACGCCGGATGGGCATCTTGCATTCGTTTATCATTTGTCTGCCGTGGGGAACTGCTGGAAGATCGGCGACAGCACTTCGAGCAAGGCATCGAGCTCAGCCTCGCCGTGATCGGCGCATAAGGAAAAACGCAGGCGTGCGCTGCCCTCGGGGACGGTGGGTGGGCGGATCGCCGGCACGAAAAACCCGGCCTGCGCCAAGGCTTGCTCAATGGCGAGTGTTTGCCCCGGTGATCCCAAGATCAAGGGTTGGATCGGGGTACGAGAAAACGGCAAGCGGGGAAGGGCCGAGCTACTGCTCTCTGGCGGTTCCGGCGCATGGATCACCTCGATCGCCGGTAACCGGGCCACTCCCTGGCGCCAGTGGTGAATGAGCGCAGCGAGTCGATCACGACGCGTCGTTTCCTCGCGCACCAGCTGCAGGGCGGTATGCACGGCGTGTGCCAGCGCGGGCGGCATGGCGGTCGTATAGATGTGTGTCCGCGCGGCCTGATCGAGCCAGAGCATCGCCTCTTCTGCGCCCAGCACGGCGGCACCCATTGCACCCAACGCTTTCCCAAACGTGACGCCCCAGAGCCAATGCGATTGAGGAGTCAGACCGGCATCGGCAAAACTTCCCTGTCCGGCAGGCCCGAGAATACCGAATCCGTGGGCATCGTCGACGATGAGCCAGGCACCGTGGGCGCGCGCCAGCTCCGAGAGCGCTGACAGCGGAGCGATGTCCCCGTCCATGCTGAACACCCCATCGGTGACGACGAGTTTCACCGGCTCTCGGGATTTTTCCAGCCATTGGCCGAGGAAGGAGAGGTTGCCATGGGGATAACGTCGAACTTTGGCGCCGCCAGCGCGGGCGAGTTGCAGCGCATCGACGAGCGAGGCATGAACCAGTTTGTCGGCAAAAATGGCCGTCGGCGCTTCGCGGGCAAAGGCGGTAATCACCGCGAGGTTGGCGGCGTAGCCGGAGGTGAAGACTCGGGCCGCGGGAAACCCCAGGAAGGCAGCGAGCTCGGATTCCAGCACTGCGTGCGCCTCGGTATAGCCGCCCACCAAGGCCGAGGAACCGGCACCGACGCCCCAGATCTTCGCCCCTTCGATCAGCGCTTCGACGAGGGCAGGATGGTGCGCCAGTCCCAAATAGTCGTTGCTGGCGAAACTGATTCCTTGTCGTCCGTCATGGACGAAGCGTGCGCTCGAAGCCACTGGTGACGCGCGTCGCAGGCGACGCAGTAGCCCTCGATCCTGCCGCTCGGCGAGCCATCCTCGTACGAAGGAAGGTGACGAATCATGCATGCAACGGCCTCACGCAGGGATCAAAGGACGTCGGCCAAGGTGCGCACGATCGCTTCGCAGGCGAAATCCACCTCCTCGGGACGCGTCTCGTAAGGGGGCATGACATAGACCGTCCGACCCAAAGGTCGCAGCAACAGGCCATGCTCGAGCGCAGCTACGGCGGCGCGACGTGGAAAATCCTCCGCTGCCTTGGGTAGGTCGAAAGCCACGAGGGTACCGCAGCGGCGCAGGTGAGCAGCCCCATGTTGCGCCGCAATGGGTGCCAAAGCGCGTTCGAAGGCCGCGCCGAGCGCTTCCAGCCTTTCTGGTATGCCAGGCTCTTCAAGGAGCGCCAAGGTGGCACAAGCGGCACGACAGGCAAGGGGATTTCCCGTGTAGGAATGGGAATGGAGAAATCCGCGTTCGATGCGCTCATCGAGAAAGGCCTCGAACACTTCATCGGTGGTGAGCACTACTGCCAGCGGCAAGGTACCACCGGTGATTCCCTTGGACAGGCAGAGCAGGTCAGGGCGCACGCCGGCGTGCTCGTGGGCGAACAGGCGTCCTGTTCGCCCACATCCCACTGCGATTTCGTCGAAAATCAGCAGCACGCCGTATTCGTCACACAGACGGCGCACGCAGCGCAAGAATTCCGGCGAATGCATGATCATGCCGCCAGCGCATTGCACCATGGGCTCGACGATCACCGCGGCCACCTCTTCGGCATGGGCTTGGAGGTGCGACCGTAGAGCGCAAACCGCTCGTTCGAGTGCCGGGGGGCCGAGACGGGCGTCGGGACAGGGCAGAATCGTCGCCGGGCGCAACAGGGGTTCATAGGCCTGCCGGAAGAGAGGAACGTCGGTAACGCCGAGCGCGCCGATCGTCTCTCCATGATAGCCACCGGCGAAACAAACGAAACCGGTCTTGCAGGGGAATCCTCGGTTTCTGGCGTAATGGGCTGCCATTTTCAACGCGATTTCGGTAGCGCTGGCGCCATCGGAAGCGAAGAAAGCATGCCCGAGTTGCCCTCCCGTCAGGGCACGCAGCCGTTCCGCCAGTTCGACCGCGGCAGCATGGGTGCAACCGGCAAGCAGCACGTGGTCGAGCGTATCGAGCTGTTCCTTGATCGCGGCGATGATGGGAGGATGCCGGTGACCGAAGAGCGTGGTCCACCACGAAGAGATGGCATCGTAGTAGGCCCGACCGTCGAAACCATATAGCCATGGGCCTGCTGCACGGGCTACGGGCAAGAGCGGGAGGGCATTCGGATCGCCAGCAGGCAGATGGCGTTGCATCTGGGTACACGGGTGCCAGACGGCCTCGAGGCTGCGGCGTTCCCACTGACCTGCTTCCTTGGCGAAGAAAGAGGGGGCTTCCATGAATCTCACTCCGGCTGCAAATCGAGCCGTGCAAGAAGCTCGTCGTCGTGCGCGACGTCCGGATTGTCGGCGGTGAGGAGTTTCTCCCCGTAGAAGAGGGAATTGGCTCCGGCGTAGAAGCACAGTGCCTGGAGCTCGTCGCTCATCTGGCCGCGGCCGGCCGACAGACGCACGTAGCTCCGCGGCAGGGCGAGCCGGGCGACCGCGATCGTGCGCACGAGCTCGAACGGATCGATGGGCGGCGCGTCGGCAAGCGGCGTGCCCGGAATGGGGATGAGCTGGTTGATGGGCACCGACTCCGGTTGCGGTTCGAGGCCGGCCAGGAGCGCCAGCAGGGAGATGCGGTCTTCGCGCGTCTCGCCCATGCCGAGGATGCCGCCACAACAAACCTTGATGCCGGCTTCGCGTACTGCCTCGAGCGTGCGCAGGCGATCGCTCAGGGTGTGCGTCGTGATCACCTTGCCGTAATACTCCGGCGAAGTGTCTACGTTGTGGTTGTAGTAATCGAGCCCCGCTTCCTTGAGGCGGGCGGCCTGGGGCGCCGAGAGCATGCCGAGCGTGACGCAGGTCTCCAAACCTAGCGATTTGACCGCCGAGACCGCCTCCGCCACCCGTTCCAGGTCTTTCTCCTTGGGCGCCCGCCAGGCGGCGCCCATGCAAAAGCGCGTGGCGCCAGCCGCCTTGGCCTGCGCTGCATGACGCACGATGGTCTGCGTATCGAGCAAGGGCTCACGCGAGTGCGCATGGTGGCGCGCCGACTGGGCGCAGTAGCCGCAATCTTCGGAACATCCCCCCGTCTTGATGGACAAGAGAGCCGATCGCTGGATGCGGTGGCCGGGAAAATGGCGCCGGTGGATGTCGTGGGCGCGATGCAGCAGCTCGAAAAACGGCAATTCGAACCACCCGCGCAGATGGGCTTTGTCGATCGGTTGCGTCGCGGTATCCGTCATTTCCGCCATGATTTTCACCAAAAAGTGCTAAACATCTTCGATTGTGCCTCAACTTCTGCAATCGTGCAAGATTTTTTTCGGTTTACCGAATCTGGTAATGCCCGCCCCGGCAACGGAGGCGCTGCGAAAACCACGGGGGCGAAAAAAGACACGACCCCGGGCTCGCACAGGGCGAGGCCGGGGCCGGAAAAGGAGAGATACGGATTACTTGGCGGCGGTGAGGTCTTGCGCTCGCCAGGCGAGCAGCCTGTTACGGAAGGCGTGGCTCGCGTCTTCGTAGTAGGCGATGGCGCGGCGCACGAGGGGGTCTTCCGGCATTGCCGGGCGTTCGTGCTCTGCATCGGTCGCGGCATTCTCGCGCAGGCGGATCTTCTTGCGCGGGCTGAGGATCGCCAGATCCTTGCCGTCGAAAAGCCCCAGGTGCTGGTAGTTGCCGATGAGGGCACTCCCCGGCCGGGTTTCGTCGCGCAGCACGTCGCGTCCGTAGAAGGTGGAGACGTAGTCCATGTGCAGCAACCCGAGCAGGGTGGGGGCGAGGTCGATCTGGCTCGCCAGCGCCGAGACCTCGCGCGGGGTGATGAAGCCCGGCGCGTAGATGAAGAGCGGGATGTGGTAGTTCGCCACCGGCAGATCTTCATGCCCTGCACTGCCGGCGGTGTGATCGGCGAGGAAGACGAAGATCGTGTCCTTGAACCAGGGTTTGCTGCGCGCTTCATCCAGGAATTTGCCGATGGCGTAGTCGGTGTATTTCACCGCGCCGTCGCGCCCCTTGCCCGAGGGGATGTCGATGCGTCCGTCGGGATAGGTATAGGGGCGGTGGTTCGAGGTGGTCATGATGTGCAGGAAAAAAGGTTTGCCACTGGCATGGTCCTGGTCGGCCACTTTCATCGCCTGGGCGTAGAGGTCTTCGTCGGCCATGCCCCAGGCGTTCTTGAAGTGGATCTCGGACTCGGGCACGCTGCTCTGGTCGACGATGCGGTAGCCGTTGCCGCTGAAGAAAGCGTTCATGTTGTCGAAATAGCCGCGCCCGCCATAGACGAAGACGGCGTCGTAACCCTTGGCCACGAGCTGCTGGCCGAGGCTGGCATAGCCGCTCTCGCGCCCGATGCGCTTGACGATGGAGCGGCCCGGCGTGGGCGGCACCGACAGGGTAACCGCCTCCAGGCCGCGGTCGGTGCGGGTGCCGGTGGCATAGAAGTTGTTGAAATAGAGGCTTTCGCGGCGCAGGGCGTCGAGGTTGGGAGTGAGTCCGCGCGGATCGCCGTTGCTGCCGAGGAATTTGGCGCTGAGGCTCTCCACTGTCACGAGAATGATGTTGCGCCGCAGCTCTGGACCGCCGTTGACGATGCGCCGGCGCGGGTCGAGGGGATCCTGGCTGAGAAAGATCGCGTTGGGCTCGGCGAGCGCTTGGCGCAAGACCGGCCCCGTCTCGGCTTCAGGCAGGGTGGCGTAGAAGCGGCGATAGTCGATCTCGTTGTTGCGAAAGGCCGCGAAGAACTGGTACGGCCCGTTGCCGGAGAGCTCGCGCCGATAGGTGTTCTGTTCCTGCCCCATGGGGAAATCCTGGTCGACGAAACCCGCATCGAGGGCGGCGAGCACGACCAGCCCGGCGAAGGCGGCAAGGCCCGGCTTGAGCGACAGGGGCGGGGACTCCAGCGTGCGGGCGATCACCCGGCGCAGGGCGAAGGTCAGCGCGAGCGCGAGCACGGCAAGCCCCGCGATCAGCGGCCCCACGGGGTAGGACTCGCGGATGTTGTCGATCACTTCCGTGGTGTAGACGAGGTAATCGACGGCGATGAAGTTGAACCGCGCGCCGAATTCGTCCCAGAAGAAGTATTCGGCCGTGGCCACGAAGAGCATGGCAAAGAGGCTCGAGGCCGTGAGCGCATAGAGGAAGGCGCGGTGCGCCCGCGCGGCCCACAGTCGGTTCGGACACAGCACGAAGAGGTAGAAGGCGAGCGGCAGGGCCGCGTAGACCAGGAAGGCGAGGTCGTAGGCCAGACCGACGCCATAGATGCGCAGCACATCGAGCGGCGTACTCACCGCTTCGGCCGGATGCAGCAGAAGCAGCGCCGTGCGGGTGAGAAAGAAGACGAGCAGCCAGGCAAGGAGGATGAGCGCGAGAAAACGGGACTGGGCGTGGCGGGGAAGCGGCATGGCGCATGGAGCCGAATGAAAGATCGGAAGCTTAGTATAGAGAAAAAAGGGTGAAGGAAGCGTCAACGCCGGGGCGAGGAAACGAAATGAAACGAAGGAATTAGCCCCGCTTGCAGCAGTTCTGGTCATCGGTGAAAACACGGGTGAAAACACGGGTGAAAACACGGGTCACGGGTGTCCCTTTGTTTTCGGTTGCGAGGATTGCCTTGGAGGTGTATAAACACCTATATACTCAAACACTGATGTGGAGGGCATCATGAATACCGTGCGTTGGAACATCGCCGTGTCGCCGGAACTGGATCAGTCCGTGCGCATGTTCCTCGCCGCGCAAGGCGGCGGGCGCAAGGGCGATCTGTCGCGCTTCATCGAGGAAGCCGTGCGCGCCTATCTCCTGGAGCGCGCCGTCGAGCAGGCCAAGACGGCTGCCTCTGGCATGGGCGAGGCCGAGCTGAACGATCTCATCGATGAGGCGGTGCAGTGGGCGCGTGAACACTGATGCGGGTCATCCTGGACACCAACGTGTTGCTCGGTGCGCTGATCTCTCCACACGGCCCGCCCGACGCCATCTATCGCGCCTGGCGTGCGGCGCGCTTCGAGCTGGTGACTTCGAGGGCGCAACTCGACGAACTGCGGCGTGTGAGCCGCTACCCGAAGCTCAAGACCATCTTGCCTGCGCACCGCATCGGCACGATGCTCAACAATATGCAGCGCGCCCTCGTGCTGGAGGTACTTCTGGCCTTGCCGGACGACATCGAGGCAAACGATCCGAACGACACCTTCCTACTGGCGATGGCCCTGGCCGGCGAAGCCGACTACCTGGTAACCGGCGACCGCCGCGCCGGGCTGTTGCAACGCGGCAGCATTGGCCGCGCGCGTATCGTCACGCCGACGACTTTCTGCGCCGAGGCGCTGTAGCGCACCGTGGAGTCGCGCCTGTGGCGGATACCTGACAGATAGGGTTTTCGATGCGCCCAAAACGTGGGCGAGACGACGGTAGACCAAGGAAGAGTCCATACCGCATGAGTCAAAGCAGGCCCCTGAGCCTGCGGTAGAGCGTGCGCTCGCTGATGCCCAGGCGCGCGGCCAGCGCCTTCTTGTCGCCGCCGAGTTGCTCGAGCGCATGGCGCAGGTAGCGCCGCTCGACTTCGTCCAGGGGGAGGATCTCCGCTTCGCTCGCGCGTTCTGGTTCGGTGCATGGCCCGTCGGCGAATCCGGTGAGATGCCGAGGCTCGATCAGTTCGCCGTCTGCGAGCAGGAGCGCCCGTTCGAGGAGATTGCGCAGCTCGCGCACGTTGCCGGGGAAATCGTGTTTCATCAGGCGGGCCATGGCCTCGGGGCTCAAGCGCACCTTGCGCTGCGGGGCGAGCCGCTCGAGCAGGTGGGCCACGAGCAGAGGCAGATCCTCGCGCCGTTCGCGCAGGGGCGGCAGGCGCACGGGAAAGGCGCTGATGCGATAGTAGAGGTCGCGGCGGAACGTGCCGTCTTCCACCATGCGCTGCAGGTCGCGGTGGGTGGCGGCCACCAGGCGGAAATCCGAGCGCAGCGTCTCCACCCCGCCCACGCGCCGGTAGGTGCCCGTCTCCAGCAGACGCAGCAGCTTCACCTGCTGCGTGAGCGGCAGGTCGCCGATCTCATCGAGAAAGAGCGTACCGCCGTCGGCAAGCTCGACCAGCCCGGCCTTGCGCTGGGTGGCCCCAGTGAAGGCCCCTTTCTCATGGCCGAACAGTTCGGACTCGAAGAGCGTCTCGGGCAGCCCGGAGCAGTCCAGCGGCACGAAGGGCCGGTCGCGGCGCGGCGAAAGGCGGTGCAGCGCCTGGGCGGCCAGTTCCTTGCCCGTGCCCGATTCGCCCAGCAGCAGCACGGGGGTATTCGACGGTCCGGCCCGTTCGAGGAGTTCCAGCATCTGCAGGAAGGAGGGCGAGCGGCCGACCATGCCCAGCACGGGTGCCGGCAGGTGCTTCCCGCCGAGAAACCGCATCGTCTCGACGAAGAGCGTTGTTTTGTCCGCCGCATCGCGCAGGGGGAGCAGCTCGACCTCGACGAACTCCTCGCCGCGTGGCGTGTGATGGCGATGGATCACACGGCTTGGGCGGCCGCTTTTCCATGCCTGTTGCCGGGGACAGGATTCACCCTGCTGATCGCAGGGGCGGTCGAAGTGGTGTGACACCTCGTAGCAGGTCCGGCCGATTACTTCGGGATTCTCGCCGAACTCGCGACGGTAGGCCGAGTTGGCAGCGAGGATGCGGTAGGCGGTATCGACGACGATGCGAGGTTCCGGTAAGGCTTCGAGCAGCTGGAGCAGTTCGGTGGGGAGCGGCATGACTGACATTCCTGGCAAAAATTTCTGCGTTATTTTGCCATTTTTGTCAGGATTTTGGGGGTCGGCGCCGAGGATGGCGCAGCGCCAGGGGGTAAGGTGCTGGATCATCGGGAGAAATTTTTTTCACCTGTTTTTGGCACATAATTTGCTCATAGAAAAGACGCGGTCTCATTTTTTGTAATTCCTTGAATCGCTTAAATTTTTTGACCATCATCAATTGACGATCCCGATTGGCTTCATTACTATGAGCGAGGGTGTACGCGAGGAGGGCTTCTTCCATGCAAGCGAAAACGGCTGCCCGGCGATTGCGTCGCGAGATCGTCGTGGTGCTGCTGCTCAAACTGATCCTGCTCACCGCCTTGTGGTGGGTCTTCGTTCGCGATGCACGGGTGGAGGTGGGCGCGGAGCGGATGCAGGCCCAGGCCGCCGGGGCGCCTCCCGTCGCTTCCAAGCCTTCTTCTTCGCCGTCTTCTCCGGTTCTTTCCGTTTCGCAGGAGCCATAACATGAACGAAACGCTCGTCGATCTCTCGCGCCTGCAGTTCGCCGCCACGGCGATGTACCACTTTCTCTTCGTGCCGCTCACCCTGGGGCTCACCTGGATGCTGGTGATCATGGAGTCGCTCTACGTGATGACCGGCAAGCAGGTCTACCAGGACATGGTGAAGTTCTGGGGCAAGCTCTTCGGCATCAACTTTGCCCTTGGCGTCACCACCGGCATCACGCTCGAATTCCAGTTCGGCACCAACTGGGCCTATTACTCGCACTACGTGGGCGATATCTTCGGCGCGCCGCTCGCCATCGAGGGGCTGATGGCCTTCTTCCTCGAATCGACCTTCATCGGGCTCTTCTTCTTCGGCTGGAATCGCCTATCACGGCCCCAGCACCTTCTGGTGACGCTGCTCATGGCCGTGGGGACCAACCTGTCGGCGCTGTGGATCCTGGTGGCCAATGGCTGGATGCAGAATCCCGTGGGCTCGGAATTCAGCTTCCAGACCATGCGCATGGAGATGACGAGTTTCTGGGACGTGGTCTTCAACCCGGTGGCGCAGGCCAAGTTCGTGCATACCGTGTCGGCCGGCTACGTCACCGGCGCCATGTTCGTGCTCTCGATCTCGGCTTATTATCTGCTGAAGAAACGGGACCTCGAATTCGCCAAGCGCAGCTTCCGCGTGGCGGCCGCCTTCGGCTTCGCCTCGGCCTGTTCGGTGGTCGTGCTCGGCGATGAATCCGGCTACACCATGGCCGAGAAGCAGCAGAGCAAACTCGCCGCCCTGGAGGCGATGTGGGAGACCGAGCCGGCCCCGGCCGCCCTCAAGCTCGTCGCCGGCATCGACGAGGCCAATCAGCGCAATACCTGGGAGCTCGAGATCCCGTGGGTGCTCGGCATCATCGGCACCCGCTCGCTCGATACGCCCCTGCCCGGAATCAAGGAGATCATCGCGCGCAACCGCGAGCGGGTCGAATCCGGGGTGGAGGCGGTCAAGGCGCTCAACGTGTTGCGCCGCGACGCATCCGACCCCCAGGCGCTGGCGCTCTTCGAAACGCACAAGGAAAACCTCGGTTTCGGGCTGCTGACGCGCAAATACGTGGCGGACATCACGCAGGTCACGCCCGAGATCATGGACAAGGCCGCCGCCTCGACGATACCGCCGGTGAAGCCCCTCTTCTGGACCTTCCGCCTCATGGTGCTGCTGGGCTTTTCCTTCATCGCCCTCTTCGCGGTGGCGCTGTGGTACAGCGTCAAGGACACGTTCGCCGAAAAACGCTGGCTGCTGCGCTGGGCGCTGTACTTCCTGCCGCTGCCGTGGGTGGCTTCCGAGATGGGCTGGTTCGTCGCCGAATACGGCCGGCAGCCCTGGACGATCGCCGAAGTGCTGCCCACCCATCTCTCCGTCTCCACCCTTTCGGTGCAGAGCCTCTACGGGTCGCTTGCCGGTTTCGTCGGCTTCTACACGCTGCTCCTCATCGTCGAGCTCTACCTGATGTTCCGCTTCGGTCGGCTGGGCCCTTCCTCGCTGGGTACCGGACGCTACTACTGGGAACGTCAAGGTGCGCTGCAGTCTGCCTGAAAACCCCTATCTCGGGAGAGGATCATGCTGGATTATGAAACGCTGAAGGTCATCTGGTGGCTGCTCGTCGGCGTGCTGCTCGTCGGCTTTGCCGTGATGGACGGGCACGACATGGGGGTGGGGACGCTGCTGCCTTTCGTCGGCAAGGACGACACCGAGCGGCGCGTCATCATCAACACCGTCGGCCCGCATTGGGACGGCAACCAGGTGTGGTTCATCACCGGCGGCGGGGCGATCTTTGCCGCCTGGCCCTTGGTCTATGCCACGGCCTTCTCGGGCTTTTACTGGGCGATGCTCGCCGTGCTGTGGGCGCTCTTTTTCCGTCCGGTAGGCTTCGACTACCGCAGCAAGATCGACAATGCCACGTGGCGCAAGACCTGGGACTGGGGTCTGTTCGTGGGCGGGGCGGTGCCGCCGCTCATCTTCGGCGTGGCGTTCGGCAACCTGCTGCAAGGCGTTCCGTTCCATTTCGACGCCAACCTCGTGCTCTACTATGAAGGGTCCTTCTGGGGCCTGCTCAACCCCTTCGCGTTGCTCGCCGGGGTGGTGAGCTCGGCCATGATCACTTTTCACGGCGCGGTCTATCTGGCGCATCGCACGGAAGGGGAGATCCAGCAGCGCTCGGTGCGCGCAGCACTTCTCTTCGGCGTGATCGCGCTCGCGGCTTTTGCCGCCGCCGGGCTGTGGGTGCAGGCCATTCCTGGCTACGTGATCGCTGCCGGAGCCGATCCAGCCGGCTTGCCCAATCCGCTCGCCAAGGAAGTGGTGCGCGAGGCCGGGGCCTGGATGGCGAATTATCGGCATCAGCCGCTCTTGTGGGCGGTGCCGGCGCTCGCCTTCCTCGGTGGTCTCGCGGCGATGTGGGCGGTGCGAGCCGGTCGTACCTTCTTTGCCTTCTGGGCTTCGAGCGTGATGATCGCCGGCATCATCGGCACGGCCGGGGTGGCGATGTTCCCCTTCGTCATGCCTTCTTCCACCGACCTGCGCTCTTCGCTCACGGTGTGGGATTCGGTTTCGAGCCACCTCACGCTCACGGTGATGTTCTGGGCCACCCTCATCTTCATGCCGCTCATCATCGTCTATACCAGCTGGGCGTACAAGGTGATGGCCGGCAAGGTGACCAAGGCCTACATCCTGGAAAACGAGAAGCAGGCGTACTGAACGGACACAACCCGCGGCGACGCATCCCGCTTCGCCGCCCCGGATCCGAAGGAGATTCATATGTGGTATTTTGCTTGGGCGTTGGGCGTGGGTTTTGCCATCCTCTTGGCCATCGTCGTCGGCCTGTGGTGGGAAGCGCAGGAAGAGGCGAGGGCGCGGCAAGGTCGGGGACAAGGCGATGCAAGCCCCAGTTGAGGCGCAAGAGCAGGGTGCCGAAGAGCCGGGTCGATCGGCCTCGGTCCAACCGCTGGCGTTAGGGCTGGGAATCGTCTTGATGCTGGTGGGCAGTTTCCGCCCCGATTGGCTGGCCGAGGCTTCCGGGAAGGCGAACCACGGTCTGGCCATGCTGTGGTTCTGGGCGATGGCGGCCGGTTTCGTGCGCGGGGTGGGCTTCATCCCGCGTTTCTGGTTGTGGCGGTGGCTCTTCTCTGGCTGGGCGGCGTTCGCGGCGCTGGCCGCGGCGCTGGCGTGGCGCTTTGCCGACCTCTGAGGGAGTTGATACATGACTATGTCTTAATCATTAACCCAACCGAATGTTTCCCGAATCAAGAACTTCCCCGTGGCATGGTTCTCCATGATCATGGGCTTCACGGGATTCTCGATCGCCTGGATGCGGGCCGAAACGGTCTACGACGTTGGTTTCGCCCCCAGCTGCGTGCTGCGTTGGGTCGCCTTGGGCTTGTTCTTCTTGGTGGCGGTGCTGTATGCGGCCAAGGCGGTGAAATATCCCGGCGCGGTGCGCGAGGAGTTCACCCACCCGGTCAAGCAGGCGTTCGGCCCGACGATCTCGATCGGCATGATCCTGCTGTCGATCGCGCTGCTGCACGATGCGCCGCGCCTCTCCTTCTGGTTGTGGAGCATCGGCACCGTGCTGCACCTGGCACTCACGCTCTATGTGATGTCGTCGTGGATGCATCACACGAAATACGAAATCACGCACATGAACCCGGCGTGGTTCATCCCCGTGGTGGGGAACATCCTCGTGCCGATCGCCGGGGTACACCACGCGCCGACCGAAGTGTCGTGGTTCTTCTACAGCGTCGGTCTCTTTTTCTGGCCGGTGCTCACGGCGATCCTCTTCTACCGTCTCATCTTTCATACCAGCCTGCCCGAGCGCTTTGTGCCGACGCTGTTCATCTTTATCGCGCCGCCGGCGGTGGGGTTCATCTACTGGTACAACCTGGGTGGACAGGTCGACGCCTTCGCGCACGTGCTCTACGGCGTGGCACTCTTTTTCGCGCTGCTGCTTGCGGTGCAGGCGAATTACTTCGTGCGGCTGAAGTTCTTCCTGTCGTGGTGGGCGTATTCCTTTCCGCTCGCGGCGCTCACCATCGCAACCCTGATCATGGCCAAGGAGACGGGCTTGGGCTGCTACCGCGTGCTGGGGGTCGTACTGCTGGCGGTCCTGACCCTGCTCATCGTGCTGCTGCTGGTGCGCACCGCCATTGCGGTGGCGCGGCGCGAGATCTGCGTCGAGGGGCATTGAGCGCTCAGCTGAGCACTGCCACCGCCTTGATCTGGGCCCACAGGCGCGTACCGGGGCGCACGCCGAGCGCTTCGGCCGAGCGCCGTGTGATGCGGGCAAGCAGGGGGGTTGGGCCCACCTGTAACCGGACCAGGGCATGGGCGGCGTCCAGTGCCCGCACTTCCTGCACCACGGCGGGGAGACGGTTGAGGAGGGAACTGTCCGCGTGCTCGGTGAGCGCCAGGCTGACGTCGCGGGCGCGTACTTGCAGCCGAATTTTCGTGCCCGGCGGCTCCTGGCGGTGCGGTACGAGCAGCGTGCCTCCTTCGAATTCCACCGTCAGCAAGGCATAGGTCGCGTCATGGTCGACGACCGCCCCTTCGATCACTACGGCGGCGTCTTCGTCACAGGCCAAAGGCAGATCGAGCCGCGCCAGCGTCTCCTGCAAGGGGCCGCTCGCGCGCACGCGCCCGCCTTCGAGCAGGACGAGGTGGTCGGCGAGCCGGCCGACCTCTTCGGGGGCGTGCGAGACATAGAGCATGGGAATGTCGAGGGTTCGCTTTACTTGCGCGAGGTAGGGCAGGATCTCCGCTTTGCGCTCCCGGTCGAGAGAGGCGAGCGGCTCGTCCAAGAGCAGCAGCCGCGGCGAGGTGAGCAGCGCCCGGGCGATGGCCACGCGTTGGCGCTCGCCGCCCGAGAGGCGCGCCGGCAGGCGGGTGAGCAGGGGGGCGAGACCGAGCAGCTCCACCGCTTCTTCGAAGGCGATGCGCCGCTCGCTCGGCGGGATGCGCCGCCAGCCGAAACGCAAGTTTCCGGCCACGTCGAGGTGCGCGAAGAGGTTGGATTCCTGGAACACGTAGCCGATGGCCCGGCGATGGGGCGGGACGAAGCGAACGTCGTCCTGCCACAGCGCGCCATTGACGCGCACGTAGCCCTCGCGGTGCCGGTCGAGCCCGGCGAGGGCGCGCAGTAGGCTGGTCTTGCCGGAGCCTGAAGGGCCGAAGAGGGCGGTGACGCCGCGCCCCGGAAGGTCGAGCTCCACCTCCAAGGTGAAACCGGGATAGGCGAAGCGAAAGCACGCCTCGATGCGCGCGTCAGCGCCCGGCCGAAGGTGTGCCGCGTCCATAGAGCACCAGCAGGACCGCGAAGCTCAGGCCGAGCATCACGGCGGAGAGGGCGTGCGCCTGCTCATAGGCGAAGGCTTGCACGTGATCATAGATCTGCACCGAGACCACTCGCGTGCGGCCGGGAATGTTCCCCCCCATCATCAGTACCACGCCGAATTCGCCGATCGTGTGCGCAAAGCTCAGCACCCCCGCCGTGAGGAAGCCCGAGCGCGCGAGCGGCAGCACGACGTGGATGAAGCGGTCCCACGGACCGGCACGAAGAGTGGCTGCTGCTTCGAGCGGTGCTTCCCCCAGCGCGGTGAACGCCTGCTGCAGGGGTTGCACCGCGAACGGCAGGGAGGCCAGCACCGAAGCGACGACGAGACCGGAGAAAGTGAAAGGCAGGATGCCCAGCCCGAGCGCCTGGGTGAGCTTGCCCACGGGTCCGACCGGACCGAGAAGGATGAGCAGGTAGAACCCCAGCACCGTGGGCGGGAGCACCAGCGGCAACGCGATGAGTGCCGCGACCGGCCCTTTCCAGGGGGATCGGGTACGGGCGAGCCACCATGCGATCGGCGTGGCGAGCGCGAGGAGCAGCACCGTCGTGATCGCGGCCAGCGCCAGGGTCAGCCAGAGCGCCTGCCAGTCTTCGGCGGTGAGCGTCATCCGGCGCCTGCCTCACTCATAGCCGTAGGCGCGGATCAGGGCGCGGGCCGCCGGCTCCTGCAGGTAGGTGAGCAGACGGGCGACGGCCTCGGTGGGGCGGCCGTCCTTCGCGCCGGGCAGCAGGATCACCGCATCTTGCCGGATCGGCGGATAGAGCGTCTGGGGCACGAGCCACAGCGAGCCGGGGCGCAACCTTCCCGGCGCCTCGTAGACTTGCGCCAGGGCGACGAAACCGAGTTCGGCGTTGCCGGAGGCGACGAACTGGAACGCCTGGCCGACGTTCTCGCCCAGCACGAATTTCGCCACCAACGGCTCATGCACTCCGAGCGCCTGCATGGCTGCCATCGCCGCGGCGCCGTAAGGGGCATGGCGCGGGTTGGCGAGCGCGATCCGGTTGAAGTTGCCGCGCCGCAGCACTTCGCCACCCTCGTCGACGAGGGCGGGATCGGGGCTCCAGAGGGCGAGTTTGCCGACGGCGTAGGTGATGCGGCTGCCCGCCAGCGCGTAGCCTTCCTGCTCGAGCCGGGCAGGGGTTTCCTGGTCCGCGGCCAAGAGGACGGCGAACGGCGCGCCGTTGCGGATCTGGGCATAGAAATTGCCCGTCGCGCCAAACGAGAGCTGGAGTTCATGGCCGGTGTCGCGCCGGAAGCGTTCGGCAAGCTCGCGCATGGGGGCGGTGAAGTTTGCTGCCACCGCTACCGCGATCGTGTCGGCAAACGCGTAGGGTGCCGCGAGCAGCAGAACGAACAGAAACAGGAAGCGGCGCATCGCGATCTCCTCCGTTCAAGGTGCCCGGGCAGCGGCCCGGGCACGGGAGGATTAGATCACACCTTGGGCGAGCATGGCGTCGGCCACCTTGGCGAAGCCGGCGATGTTGGCGCCGTCGCTATAGCTTACCGTGCCGTCCTCGCGCCGGCCGTATTGCAAGCAGGCCTCGTGGATGCCTTGCATGATCTTCTTGAGGCGGGCGTCGACCTCTTCGCGGGTCCAGGAAAGGCGCATGGCGTTTTGGCTCATCTCCAGACCGGAGGTGGCCACGCCGCCCGCGTTGCTCGCCTTGCCCGGAGCGTAGAGCACGCCGCGGTGCTCGAAGATCTTGACCGCTTCCGGGGTGCAGGGCATGTTCGCGCCCTCGGCCACCGCCACTACGCCGTTTTCCACCAGCGTCATCGCGTCGTCGGCATCGAGCTCGTTTTGCGTCGCGCACGGCAGCGCCACGTCCACCGGCACGTTCCACGGCTTGGCCCCCGGGATGAAGGTGCCGCCGACGAGCTGGGCGTATTCGGAGACACGCCCGTAGCGGTGGTTCTTCACCTCCATGAGGATGGCGAGTTTTTCCGGCGTGAATCCTTCTTCGTCGATCACCGTGCCGCTCGAATCCGAGCACGTGACAGGCTTGGCCCCCATCTGCATGAGTTTCTCGATGGCGTACTGGGCGACGTTGCCCGATCCTGACACCGCCACGCGCATCCCTTCCAGACTGCGGCCGGCATGGCGCAGCATCTCGTCGACGAAGTACACCGTGCCGTAGCCGGTGGATTCGGGCCGGATGAGGGAACCGCCATAGGAGAGCCCCTTGCCGGTGAAGACGCAGGAGGAGTCGTTGGTGAGCTTCTTCATCATGCCGACCATGAAGCCGACTTCGCGCCCGCCCACGCCAATGTCCCCAGCGGGCACGTCGGTGTCGGCGCCGATGTGGCGGTAGAGCTCGGTGACGAAGGCTTGGCAGAAGCGCATCACTTCACCCGGGCTCTTGCCCTTGGGGTCGAAGTCGGAACCGCCCTTGCCGCCGCCCATGGGCAGCGTCGTGAGAGCGTTCTTGAACGTCTGCTCGAAGGCGAGAAACTTGAGGATGGAGAGATTCACCGAGGGGTGGAAACGCAGCCCGCCCTTGTAGGGGCCGATGGCCGAGCTGTGCTGGATGCGGTAGCCGCGGTTGACCTGCACTTCGCCGCGATCGTCCACCCAGGAGACGCGGAACATGATGACGCGCTCGGGTTCGACGAGACGCTCGAGCAGCGCGTGCTGCGCGTAGCGGGGATGCTGCGTGATGAAGGGCCAGAGGCTTTCCATCACCTCGGTCACCGCCTGCAGGAACTCGGGCTGACCGGGGTTGCGTTGCGCAACATAGTCGAGAAAGCTTTGCAGCGTGGAGTATTTCATGGCTTGATGCCTTTCAGGGTGAGAACAACGGGCCGGTGCGCAGCGCACGCCCTTCGCCCCGCACCAAATCTGATAATTATCGCACCGTTGTGGTGAAACGATGCACCAGTTTGGAGCCTGGTGCTTTTTTCTCACCCCATTCCCATTCGGCGTGGCAGCCACAGCGCCAATTCTGGGAAGACGATCATCGCCGCAAGGCCCAGGAGCATCGCCAGCACGAACCACAGCACCCAACGGAAGGTCTCTTCCATGCGAATGCCGGCGATGCGCGAGGTGATCATCAACGCCAGCGCCATCGGCGGCGTGAATTGCCCGATCGCGAGGTTGATCGTCATCATCACGCCGAACCAGACGAGATCCCAGCCCATGGTCTGGGCGATCGGAACGAGCAGCGGCAGGAGGATGAGGAAGATCGAAATCGCGTCGAGAAACATCCCGGCGACGAGCAGCAACACGTTGATCGACACGAGCATCAATACCGGGCTCGAATGGAAGGCGACGAGCATGGAAGCGGCTGCGTCGAAGATGCCCAGCGTATTGCCGGCCCAGGCGAATACCGAGGCGATACCGATGATCATCAGCACGACGGCGGAGAGCTCTCCGGCATCGACGAGGATGCGGAACAGCCCTTTGAGCTCGAGGCTGCGGTAGATGAAAACCCCGACGAACGCACCATAGGCCACCGCCACCACTGCCGCTTCGGTGGGGGTGAAGAGTCCGGTGCGCAAGCCGCCGAGGATGATGACCGGTGCGAGCAACCCCCAGATGGCCTCGAAGAAACTCTTTCCCAGGGGAGGGCGCTCGCGGCGTTCGCCGCGGCCGTAGCCGTGGCGGCGGCTGATGAGGAGCGCCGGGATGAGCAGGCACAGCGCGGCGATGATTCCGGGGATCAATCCGGCGGCGAAAAGGGCCGGAACCGTGGCCGCCGGGACCATCACGCTATAGACGATGAAGGCCACCGACGGCGGAATGATGATGGCCGTGGAGCCGGCGGCGGCGATGAGGCTGGCGGAGAACCCTTTGGGGTAACCTCGCGCGATCATGGAGGGCAGCATCACCGAGGCGACCGCGGCGGCATCGGCCGGCCCCGAGCCGGAAATGCCGCCGAGCAGCATTGAAACCAGCACGGCGACGACGGCGTGCGAGCCGGTCCATTCGCCGACCAGCGCACTGATGAAACGCACGAGGCGCAGCGCGACGCCGGAGCGCTCGAAGATCATGCCAGCGAGGATGAACATCGGGATCGCCAGCAGGGGATATTTGGCGATGCCAGCATAGAGGTTGGTGGGGACGGCGAGTTGGTCGAACCCGGCCAGGGCGAGCACTGCGACGCTGGCGAGCCCCAGACCAACGGCAAGCGGCATGCCGGCAAGGAGTGCGAGCAGGAAGAGGGAGACGAGCGTGGCTCCGATCATCGCGTTCCCCGGAATCGCGCCAGAGCAAGGCGCGCGGCGATGACAAACGACAGCAGCGGGAACCAGATCGTGTACCACCACTGCGGCACACCCAGCGCCGGCGAGGTTTCCTCGAAACGGAACTGATCGTAGGTGAGGCGCGCCGCATACCAGGTAATAAACAGATAGAGGGCGACAGTGACGAGGGCGTCGAGCCGTGCCGCGAAGAAGCGCCATCGTCGCGGCAAGCGTTCGACGAAGAAGGTGACGCGGATGTGTCGGTCGTGCAGATAGGCAGGGACCGAGCCGAGGAAAGCCAGCACGGGCAAGAGCGCGATCGACAGCTCTTCGGTGGCGGCGATGGATTGGGCGGTGAAGTAGCGCACGACGACGTTGGCAAAGGTGATGGCGACGATCACGGCCATCACCAGGCCGACGATGATCTGTTCCCAGGAATAGGCGTGCGCTTCTGCAGCGGCGACGGTGGATTCTTCAGGGGTTTGCATGCTCGACTCGAACTCGTTGGATGCCAGGGCCGCATCGCGGCCCCGTGGAGAGACGGTCTCAGCGTTTGCCGATGTCCTCTTCGGCTTGTTTGACGAGATCGGCGCCGATCTTGTCTGCCCATTCCTTGTAGACGCCGGCGGTGGCCTGGCGGAAAGCATCGCGCTCGGCCGGTGTCAGATGCACGATCTCGACGCCGTTGGCGGCGATCTCTTTGAGCAGGCTGTCGTCCTCGGCCGTGATGACAGCGCGGGCACGAGCGATCTCTTCGCGCGCGGCTTGCTGCGCCGCCTCGAGCACGAGCTGGCGATCTTGCGGCGTCCAGCTGTTCCAGACGGTCTTGTTCACGGCGAAGATCAAGGGGTCGGCGACGTAGCCCCAAAGCGTGAGGTATTTCTGCCCTACCGTGTGCAGTTTGGCGGCATTGAAGACGGCCAGCGGGTTCTCTTGGCCATCGACGGCGCCGGTGGCCATCGCCGGCAGGGCATCGGCCCAGCTCATCTGCGTCGGGTTGGCGCCCAAGGCATTGAAGGTGGCGAGAAAGAGCGGCGAGCCGACCACGCGAATCTTCAGGCCGACGAGATCCTTGGGCGTGTGGATGGGGTGCTTGGAATTCGAGATCTCGCGAAAGCCGTTCTCACCCCAGGCGAGCGGCACCACGTCGCGTTCGGCGGGTTGTGTACCATCCTTTCTGTAAATTCCGTTTAGCGCCT